>DATCVX010000114.1:0-5163 GCA_036566705.1 Arthrobacter sp.
TTGAACCGCGTTGAACCGCGGACCTTGCCTGCACCCAAACTCGCCCGTTGTCAGCTACCCTGTCCTGCTGTCCAAAGAAAGACTGACCGCGGTTCACCCGGTATTCACTTCGGGTGAACCGGCACCGGAGTGAACTGTCACTAGTGGGAGACGCGGATGCGGTGGTGCTCGTCGGAACTGGGTTTGCTGCCGCCGTGACGATCAGGAGCGTGCCGAAGACGACCATAAGGGTCCTGGACATGCCTTCCTGCTGCGTCCACAGCACAGGCAGCGCTGCAAAGCCCCCGGCAGCAACCGTTACCCAGTCCTGCCATCGGTTCCACTTCTTCATGAGGACCACATCCGGGGACCAAAGGCACTGTTGCCGGAATGTCCGGCGCATGATGCTGATAAGGCGATGCGGCGACCGGTAATTGCTAACGCCGCAACCGGAAGGAGAACGGCGGGCAATGATCACTGATGTGTTGGCTCTCCCAACCGGCGTTCTGGTGGCGTTGGGGATCCTGGCCGTCGCCGCGCTGGTGCTCGACGCAATCGCCCTCATCGACCTGTACCGGCGGCCCGCGGGGCTGATTGTATTCGGCAAAAAGTGGATCTGGCTTGTGCTGATCCTCTTCCTCAACGTTCTTGGCCCGGTTCTGTACCTTCTGACCGGCCGCAAAGCCGACTCACCCACGGAGACGCCGGCGCCGGTGCGTGCAAACCTAACCGGTGCCGCTGACGCCGTCGACAAACTCTACGGTCCCCCGGACCACCCCTCCCGACGTTGAACGCAGCCATCGAAGCCGCCGGGCTCACCAAGACCTTCGGGCAGACACGCGCCCTCGATGCCGTGAGTCTCTCCGTGGAGGAAGGTTCCATCTTTGGCTTCCTGGGCCCAAACGGGGCGGGCAAAACCACCATGCTCCGGCTCCTGGGCGGGCTGGCCAGGCCTACGTCGGGCTCGCTCAACGTGTTGGGAAAAGCGGTGTCCTCTGCCGACAACGCCGCGCGGGCCAAGATCGGCTTCCTGCCCGACGTTCCCGCCTTCTACGCCTGGATGACGGCCGGTGAGACCATGCGCTTTGCGGGAAAGCTGTATGGGATGGCAGGTAAGCAGCTGGACGAACGGGTGGACCTGCTGCTGGACATGGCAGGACTCGCGCACGTTGGCGCAAGAGTTGGTAACTACTCGCGCGGCATGAGGCAACGGCTGGGCATCGCACAGGCCCTGGTCAACGCTCCGCAGCTCTTGCTGCTGGACGAACCGACAGGCGCACTGGATCCCATGGGACGCAAAGACGTCCTGGAACTGATCAGCTCCCTGCGGGGCCGCACGACGGTGTTCTTCTCCACGCATATCCTCGGCGACGCCGAGCGGGTCTGCGACTCGGTCGCCATCCTCAACCGTGGCCGGGTGGTGGCCCAGGCCCCGATCGAGGACTTGAAGGAACGGTACTCAAAGCAGAAGGTCGTCGTCGAACTGACCCACGGCGCAAGCGAACTCGCCGCGGCCATCTCGCAATGCGGCTGGGCAAAGTCCGTCACTCGCGGCGCGAACGAACTCCTGGAAATCACCGTCAGCGATCTCGAAGCCGCCCAGCACGCAATCCCGACCATGGTCAGCCATCAGGGCACAGGGCTGGCACGTCTGGAGATCAAAGAGATGGACCTCGAGGAGGTCTTCGTGCAGCTTGTCGAAGGTGACCGGTCGTGAACGGATACCTCGTCTTCGCCCGCAAGGAGGCGCTTGAGATAGTCCGCACCTGGCGCATCTGGGTGCTGCCATCCATCGTCCTCTTCTTCGCACTTACCGGTCCCCCTCTCGCGCGGTTCACCCCCGAACTCATCACCGCTGTGGCCGGAGACCAGCTCGGCGGGATCCAGATTCCGCCGCCCACGTATCTCGACGCTTACGGGCAGTGGATCAAGAACCTGTCGCAGATTGTGCTTTTCGCCCTCATCATCATCTACGGCGGGCTCATCTCATCCGAAGTCCGGAGCGGCACCGCTGTTTTCGTCCTCACCAAGCCTTTGTCACGCGCTGCCTTCGTCATCATCAAGGCTGTCGTCCACACCGTATTCCTGGCCGTCACCCTGATGGCAGGGACGCTCGTCACGTGGGGGATGACGCGTGCGCTGTTCAGCGAGGCACCCGCATCCATGTTGTGGAAGTCCGCGCTTTTGTGGCTGGTGCTTGGCGTCTTCTTCATTGCACTGATGACCGCCATGTCCGTGCTCATTCCGTCCCCTGCAGGGGCCGCCGGCGCCGGGCTCGGTGCCTATGCGCTGCTCTCTGTCGGCGGCCTGTGGAAACCGCTCAGCACATACTCTCCGGCGGGCATAACCGGCCAGGCAACGTCTGTTGCTGCCGGCACCGGGATCACCTCACCGCTGTGGACCGTGACGACGTCGGTCCTCCTCTCCGTCGTCTTGGTCTGGTTCGCGGCGGCACTCTTCCGCCGAAAGGAACTGTAGGCAGCGGCTCCGGCGGGAGGGACGGCGTTCCTAGCCCGGCATGACTGGATTGTGCGCCAGCCCCGTTGTCTCTCCGCCATCAATGACAAACTGGGCACCAGTCACGAAGCCGGATTCTTCGCTCGACAGATAAAGCACAAGCGCGGCGATTTCACCCGGCTGGCCCACGCGGTTAAGCGCCACATGCGACGTGCTGAGGTCGAGCCCTTCAGTCATTGGGGTGAGGACGGCACCGGGGTGCACAGAGTTGACGCGGATGCCGTATCGGGCCAGGTCCAAAGCTGCGCTCTTCGTCAATCCGGTGACGCCAAACTTTGACGCGGTATAGCCCGGTAGGGCCTCGTAACCCTTGATGCCGGCGATGGAGGAAATATTGATTACGGAAGCGCTGCCGGCGGCCTTCAGCGCGGGAATCGCCGCCTTGATCCCGTTGAAGACGCCGTTGAGGTTTACGTTGATGACCAGATCCCATTGCTCGTAGGAATACTCCTCGATGGGTCCGAAGTTCACCACACCGGCATTGTTCACCAGGATGTCGAGTCCTGGGGATTTCTCCGTTGCCGTGGCGACCGCCGCAGCCCACTGTGCCCGGTCAGTCACGTCAAGATGGACGTAAGAGGCTCCGTCACCCAGGCGCGCGGCTGCGGCGCGGCCTTCGTCGTCGAGGACATCCGCCAGGATGACGCTGGCCCCTTCGGCAATCAGGCGTTCAGCGATGGCAGCGCCTATCCCTCGGGCTGCCCCGGTCACGAGCGCCGTCTTGCCGCTGACACGTCCCATGGTCTCCTCCTGTTTTGTCACTAAGCCTTCGTGGCATCCGGCCTCGACCCGCTGCCCAAGGTCAGTCTTCTACAGCCGGACCGGGCATTGCAGGGCCTTTGGGCCCTGATCGTCGTTTCGGGACGTTCGCCCCTATCCCCATAAGGAGGTGGGCTGGAGACTGGGTATTGACATCAGGTTTATGCGCCCAAATCTCAAAATTCAGGAGGGTAGGGATGTCACTTTCCCGGCGCGAGCGTGGCCGTCTCAACGCGATAGGGCGCCAGCTGCTCAAGGATGACCCGCACCTCGCGGCCCGTTTGGGGCGACCGCCGCGGCCAGCCTCCAACGGCTGGTTCCTGGCCGGAGCTGTACTGCTGATCGTCACCGGCTTCGTGGTCTTGATGATGGGAGCTGTCCTGATGTCCACGGAACTCGGCGCCGCCGGCTTCATCGCAATGGCCGCCGGTGGATCATTCGCCTCGCGCCGCATAGACCCACCGCAGTTCAGATGGGTGAAACGGCCGCCCAGTCCCGGGGTCCGGCACAATACATCAGTCGATTAGATGCCGCTGAGCAGAAGGCTGAGATGGCTCACCACGGCCGGCCGGTCCACGAAGTTTGGTGCCCCTCCCCAAGGCGGGTGCTTCGCCGGGTTGTCCTGCAGTTCAACACCCGCTGATCTTCCGGCGTCACATCCGTTAGGAGGAAACCATGGTCAGAGCCTTACTCCTCACTCTTTTCGGCTTTGTTGCACTGACATCGATGGCAGGAGGGACGGTGCTGGCGGCGTCCGCATGGTTGGGATCGGATCGCTTAGGCATCCCGCCTGAATTGGCCGTGCCGTCGGACCTGCTGCAGGGCTCTCCGTTCACCTCCTACCTCATTCCAGGGCTGCTGCTCGCGCTCATCGTCGGAGGTCTCCACCTTGCCGCGTTCATCCTGCTGCTGAAGCGGCGCCGTATGGCACCGCCTGCAGGTGCCGCGGCAGCGTACTCCATCCTGGTCTGGATTTTCATCCAGATGGTTTTCATACCGTTCAGCGTCCTGCAAGCCGTATATTTCGTGGCCGGACTGGCTGAGGTTGGCCTCCTTCTCCTGCTGTTGGGTCTCTTTGCCCCGGCGGCAGGGCGGATGCAGGTTGATACAGCTACGCCGCGGACTTCCAGAGACGTTCGGCCCTAGTGGCAGCCGGACCCGCGGGCAACTCTGGAGTCATGAATACCACCAGCGCAGACCCAAGAATCGTCCACACTGTTGAACAGCCCACGGCAGTTGTCCATGAACACGTACCGATGGCTGGCTTGACTGAGTTCTTCGGACGGCTTTTGGCACTGTGATGTCCGCGGCCCAGGCACAGAACATCCAACTGACCGGTCCACCGTTTGCCCTTTACAGGGGAATGCCTGCCGAAACGGTCGACGTGGAAGCAGGATTTCCTGTCGGGCCCGGCTTCCGGGGGACAGAAGGGGTGGCACAAGGCGCCCTGCCTGAATCGGATGCCTTTGAGGCCATCCATTTTGGACCATATGACACGCTGGGCGTTACGTACGGGGCGATCCAGGAGCGTATGGGGGCGGAAGGTTTCACTCCCTCGGACACGATGTGGGAGTACTACCTCAGTGATCCCGCAACACAGCCGGACCCGGCCACGTGGCAGACGCGGGTGGTCTGGCCTGTTGCCTGAGTTTCCTGCACCGGGGAAGGATGTCTCGGGAAGGACCTGTTGGCGTCGCAGGCCCGGCCCGGGAGCGCCGCGTAGGGCCGGAAGGCACATACAAAATAGGCAGCCGTGGGCCATACTGACGGCATGAACGCTGCGGCGGGAAAGCCTGACCGGATCCTCATCGCCATCATTGCGGCCGTTGCATTGCTGGTTGTGATCGCGCTGGCGGTCGTTTTCACCCGCGGGGAGCCGGAGGTGCTGGACGAGGCAACGCCGGCGGG
>DATCVX010000115.1:0-2104 GCA_036566705.1 Arthrobacter sp.
GTGCTCAAGGACGCCACGGAATTCATCGGCTCCGAGGACGCCAAAGCGGGGGAGACCACCATGGCCATCCGCGAGCAGCTCCTGGGCATCCAGACCGGCACGGTCCCGGACACCCACGGCTGGCTGACCCGCCTGGCGTAACCAGGCATCACACACACAAGAATTACGACGGCGGCCGGCCGGCACCTGCTCCAAGCTTGAGCAGGGTGCCGGGCAGCCGCCGTCGTTCCTTAATCCAGGAGCACCGGAACCCGACCCCGGGCATCAGCGCCGGGCGGCCTTGCGGGCAGCATTCTTGAGCGCTTTGCGGGAGACAGGTTTCAGCGCCTTGCGGGCGGCTTCGTCGGCAATGGCCTGGTTGCGGCGGGCATCGATGATGTCGTTCCAGAGCGTCGTGGCGAACACGCCGCCGTCCTGCGCATACACGTCATAGGGGTAGTCGGCAAAGACGGGCGGCGTGGTGCTTCCGGTGGGCAGATCTGCTCCTGTCGCCGTGGCGACGGCGTCGGCAACAGCCCAGGTCCGGGTCAGATGGTGTACGAGGTTGTCCTGGACAAAAATGTTTGCGTCGCTGGAGGCAGCCGCGCGTTTCAGGAGTATGGCAAGGTCGTCGGCCAGGAACGTGGCCGCCCACTCTTCGACGGGCGCTGAAGCCGCCCGGAAATCCTCGGCGACACCGTCCACCGCCTCGCGCCAGTCGGCGGTCTCGCGGAACTTCTTCCACGTGGGAAACCAAACAATGCTGCCGGTCGCATGGTTGTGGATGTGCAGCAGCCCGCTGGTTTTCTCGGTGGCAGCGTGGTCATGGCCGGCAGTGTCAGCTGCGGCAAGGAGGTCCGCAAGGGTAAGGGACGTGTTGCTCATGGTGTCGGGATCCGGCTTCCTGAAGGAGATAGTAGGGTTCACTGGTGGTCAACCCCGCCTATGTGGCGTTCTATTCCGCCATGACGGCGGCTGTGGAGGGGAGGATGCAAAGATGGGACGGTGACTTCAGCTTCCGGCCCCATCCTGCAGCGCAGCTCAGCCCTGACCCGGTTCATCCTGGCCCCCAACCCGGGGCCCATGAGCCTGGAGGGCACCAACTCCTACATATTGCAGGCCGCCGGTAATAAGGGTGCCGTCGTGGTGGACCCGGGACCGCTGGACGAAGCCCACCTCCAGGCTCTGGCCGGGTCCGGCTCCGTGGAACTCATCCTTGTCACGCACCGCCACGCCGACCACACGGCCGGTTCGGCCCTGCTGCATCAGCTGACCGGTGCGCCTGTCCGCGCCGCCGACCCCGGACATTGCCATGGCGGCGGGGCGCCATTGCGGGACGGTGAGGTGATACGGGCAGCCGGACTGGAAGTCCGGGTCCTGGCCACGCCGGGGCACACCTCCGATTCGGTCTGCTTCCACCTCCCCGACGACGGCGGGGACGGCTCAGTGCTGACCGGCGACACCATCCTGGGCCGCGGCACCACCGTGCTGGACTACCCGGACGGGACGCTCGGGGACTACCTGGCTTCGCTGGACAGGCTCGAGGCGCTGGCAGCCGCCACGGTCCTTCCCGCCCACGGCCCGGTACTGCCTTCCCTCGAAGCGATCGTCCGCGCCTACCGCGACCACCGTCACGATCGCCTGGCGCAGATCCGCGCCGCCCTGGACCGGCTGGGCCGGGACGCCGCCGTGGGTGACGTGACCGACGCCGTCTATTCCGACGTCGGACCTTCCGTCCGGCGCGCAGCCGAAATGTCGGTGGCAGCACAGCTGAACTACCTTCGTGGAGCCGCCGGGCACGACTGATGGCGCCAGGCGTGGCGGCAGGAGACTGTAGGCTGGGAACCATGCGTATTGCCAGGTTTGTAGTCGATTCTGATCCCTTCTACGGCATTGTTGAGGGCCAGCCAGGCAGTGAGGAAATCACTGTCATCCACGGTGACCCGTTCTTCAACGGCGTGGAGCGCACGGCGGTCCACCACAAGCTCGAAGACGTCCGCCTGCTCGCGCCGATCATTCCCCGCAGCAAGGTGATCGGCGTCGGCCGCAACTTCGTCGAGCACGCCCACGAACTCGGCAACGAAGTACCCGCCCAGCCACTGCTGTTCCTGAAGCCCAACACCTC
>DATCVX010000116.1:0-3308 GCA_036566705.1 Arthrobacter sp.
TCTGCCGCGGGAAGGGAGTGCCAGCCCCACTGGGACTGCGTGCCGAGCAGCGTCCCCGGCGGAAGTTCGCTGCGTGCTCCCACGGGGTACTCGGCCGGAAGGGTTTGGAGCCCCGTGAGGTCCACTGTGAAGCAGAACTCGCCGTTGCCCACGGACACAGGGCTGCGGGGGTCAAGGCTCCGCTGCTCCACGTTATGGCGGCGGACCAGGACTTCGCGGTCGATGGTGTGCTGGCTGTGCATGGGCACGCCCTCCTGAGGCTGTCGGCTCCGGCTGCTGCTTCCACTAGTGTTTCCTCGGTGAGAAAACGCTTTCCGGAGCGATTCAATCCTTGTGGCATCCGGAGCAGGTGTCAACCGCCGCGGTCAGAGGGCCGGCTGCCGGCCAGGTTCACTCCGCGCGCATGGAACCCAGGATTTCGCGCAGGGCCTCCACCACGAGGTCGTGGTCCTGCTGCTGCGGCAGTCCCGAGACGGTGACGGTGGCCACCGCACCCACGCCCGCCACATACACCGGGAACGAGCCGCCGTGCGGGGCGTAGGTGGTTTCGTCGAACCAGCCGTGGTCCTCGATCCGGCCGCCATGCAGCCTGCCGCGTAGGCCCACCAGCAGCGACGGGACCTCATACCTGGCAGCGGTCCGCTGCTTGGCCCGGATCCAGCGCTCGTTGTCCGGCGTGGCACCGTCCAGGGCCACATGGAAAAGCACCTGGTCGCCTTTGGTGATATCGATAGCGATGGGAAGCCGGCGCGTCTATCCCAGCTCCACCAGAAGCAGCCCCAGGTTCAGGGAGTCGTCCTTCGTGAAATGAGGGAACTGCAGCTCGGTGACCTCGGCTTCGATCCGGGCGATCAGTGCTTCGAGCAGGCCCGCCGGCTGGGGCACGGTCGAATCGGGATTGAACGCGGTCACAGTCGGGTTATTGGCAGTCATGGCCCACAATCTACCGCCCCTGCGGTGTAAACTGGACCACGCCCATCAGGGCAGATTATTCAACGACAGGGGAGCGCCGCCGTCGGGCATCACTGGCATTGCCAGGGAACCGCAGGTGGGCGCTGAGAGTGCGGGACAGCCGCAGACCCTCGAACCTGATCCGGCTAGTACCGGCGCAAGGGAGTCGAGTTCTCGAAGTGTGCGGCAGCCGGCATCCAGCCGATCGCCGGGACACTTTCCCCTCCTGTTCCTCAGGAGGATCACATGAGCACTGCAGCAATCAAAAAGACCGGCAACACCTGGCGCATCGTGGACATCGTGGTGGCCGCCCTCATCGCCATCGCCGGCGGCGTGATTTTCTGGGCCTGGTCCCAGGGCGCCGCCGCGGTTTCGCCGCCCATGAACGCCGTCTACCCGCCGCTGACCGGCCTGATCGCCGGCGGCTGGATGATCCCGGCCGTGCTGGGCATGCTAGTCATCCGCAAGCCGGGCGCCGCCCTCTTCTGCGAAACGGTGGCCGCCATGGGTGAACTGATCATGGGCTCGCCGTACGGCGCCTCCGTGCTGTTCTCCGGCTTCGTCCAGGGCCTCGGAGCCGAAATCATCTTCGCGGTCTTCGTCTACAAGAAGTTCAACCTGCCCGTCGCGCTGCTGGCCGGCGCCGCTGCCGGACTCTTCTGCGGCCTGAACGACTCCTTCGCCCCCTGGGGCTGGAACATCGCCTACGCCGGCGGAGACAAGCTCGCGTACATCGTGTTTACCGCCATCTCCGGTGCGGTCATCGCCGGGGCCCTGTCCTGGATCGCCACCCGCGGCCTGGCCAGGACCGGCGTGCTGAGCTCCTTCGCGTCCCGCAAGGCAGCGACGGAGCCCGTCTTCTCCTGATGCCCGCAGCTCACCACCGCCCCGCCTCCGCCGCGGTGCGGCCCGCCGCCGTCACCGCCCGCGGCTGGGGCTGGCGGCACGCCGGCCGGTCCCGGCCCGCGGTCCGCGCCGTGGACCTGGACATCCGGCCCGGGGAACGGGTGCTCCTGCTTGGCCCGTCAGGCGCCGGCAAGTCCACGCTGCTGCATGCCCTCGCCGGGGTGCTGGGGGACGTGAACGACGTCGGCGAGGCCGGCGATTCCGACGAATCCGGTTCGCTGCTGGTCGACGGCGCGTCCCCGCGTGAGCGGCGCGGCCGCGCCGGCCTGATGCAGCAGGACCCCGAAACGCAGGTGGTCCTCTCCCGGCTGGGCGACGACGTCGCCTTCGGCGCCGAGAACCTCGCCGTGCCCCGCGACGAAATCTGGACGCGCGTGCACGAGGCGCTTGACGACGTCGGACTCTCCCACCTGCCGCTGGACCACCCGACGGCGGCCCTCTCCGGCGGGCAGAAGCAGCGCCTGGCGCTGGCCGGCATCCTGGCCATGCGACCGGGCCTGATCCTGCTGGACGAGCCCACCGCGAACCTCGATCCCGCCGGCGTGCTCGAAGTCCGCGACGCCGTGGGCCGCTGCCTGGACAAGACCGGAGCCACGCTGGTTGTGGTGGAACACCGGGTGTCCGTCTGGAAGGACCTGGTGGACAGGATCGTAGTGCTGCAGCCCGGCTCCGCGGCCGATCCCGCGGTGCTGCTCGACGGGCCGCCGGACCAGGTCCTCGCCGAGGCGCGCAACATGCTGATCGCCGCCGGTGTGTGGGTGCCGGGCTTTGTCCCCGCCACGCGCAACCGGGTTTCCGGCGGCACCGGCGATCCCCTCCTGGCCGCCGAGGACCTGGCCGTTTCGCGCGAACGGCCCCGCCGCCGGCGCTTCAAAACCATCCCGCCGGTGCCTGTCCAGCAGGGCATTTCGGCGCAGGTCCGGGCAGGGCAGGCCCTAACCATCACCGGGCCCAACGGCGCCGGCAAGTCCACGTTTGCGCTGACCCTCGCCGGGCTGCTGGCTCCGGTCGAGGGCAATGTTTCGGCCACCGTGGAGCTGAGCCGGGGGGCCGGCATCGACCCTTACAAGTGGAAGGCCGAGCAGCTGATTGCCCGCATTGGAACCGTCTTCCAGGAACCGGAGCACCAGTTTGTCACCGGCAACGTCCTGGACGAGCTGATGTTCGGGCCGCGGCACCTGGGTCACGGCGAGGAACGCGTGGATGAACTTCTGCAGCGGCTGCGGCTGACCGAGCTCGTGGGCGCCAACCCGTACACACTCTCCGGCGGTGAGAAGCGGCGGCTGTCCGTGGCCACCGTGCTCGCCGCGCATCCGCAGGTGCTGGTCCTGGACGAGCCGACCTTCGGCCAGGACGCCAACACCTGGGCCGAGCTGGCCTCCTTCCTCTCCGAACTGCTCGACGCCGGCACCGCCGTGGTGTCCGTGACGCACGACGCCGAATTCAGCGCA
>DATCVX010000117.1:0-2602 GCA_036566705.1 Arthrobacter sp.
GGCGCTGAATCCCGCCTGGGCGGGCGGGGACGTCGAAGCCGGCGAGGTGGCCCCGCTGTACCCGCTTGCGCTGAACTCGGCCCGGTTCGATCCCGCCGTCACCACGGGCCCCCGCCCGCAGGACTCTGCCGTCACCGCCGCCGAGGCGTTCGCGGCGCAGCTCAAGGCGGCGGGTGCCGCCGCGGGACTGACCGTGGCAACCGGCGTCGGGCGTTACACCGTGCCGCAGACGGCTGACCGCGACCCGGACGTCCTGGCCGAGGTCCGGTCCGCCACCGTCGGCGAGCAGGTTGACCTGATGCTCCAGACCTCGGACAACTACCTCGCGGAGGTCCTGGGCCGGATGGCGGCCGCGGCGGAGGGGCAGCCGGCGAGCAACGACGCCGCCACAGCCACGGTCCGGGCCCAGCTCGCCGAACTGGGGATCCCCACCGGCACCATGCGGCTTGCCGACGTGTCGGGGCTGGCGCTGGACAACCAGGTCTCTGCCCGCCAGTTCGCCGAAGTGGTGCGTGCCATCACCTCCGGGACTGACCTCAGGCTCCGGGCAGCGCTGGCCGGGTTTCCGGTGGCGGGCCTGACCGGAACCCTGGACACCCGCTACGGGGACAGCTCCACCGCCCGCGGCGCAGGATTGGTTCGCGCCAAGACCGGAACGCTGAATTCGGTGATCGCGCTCAGCGGCTACGTGGTGGACGCCGACGGCCGGCTGCTGGTGTTCTCGTTCATCGGCAACGGCCTCACCCCCGGCGCGGGCGGAAACAAGGAAGCCCTGGACCGGGCCGCCACAGCGCTTGCGGCCTGCGGCTGCCGCTAGGGGTGCTCCCTGGCCATGGGGTTCTCCTCTGGGGTGAGAGCGGTGCTGGCCCGCTCAAGCGGTGCAGGCCAGCACAGTCCGAGCGGGGCCGGACCGCTGTGATGGCCGGTACTTCTGGTACTACTGTGCCCGCCCGCGCCAGCACTGCGCTTTCGGCATCCTGTGCCCTCGCTGTGGGCCTGCGGGCGTTCGCCGGTGAGCGAACTTAAGGACGATCCGCGGTCCGCTGTGTTCTGATGGGAACTATGGAGTCCACCGCACGTGATACGTCCGCACCGGCGCCGTCCAGCCCGGCCCAGGCCCTGATCAACTGGGACCTCGCCGCGTCCACTGCCGCACGGCTGACATCCGCGGGGCCGGTACTTTCCCCGACGGAAATCGGCGACGCCGTGGACAGCCTGCGGAGGCTCGCTGACGAATCCGTGCACCACGTCCACCAGATCACCGGCCTGGAAGCGGCCCGGGACCTGCGGGACTCCTCGGTACTGGTGGTGGACCGGGCATCCTGGGCCAAGGCCAACACCCAAAGCTTCGCGGTAATGCTGAAACCCGCCATGGAGAAAATGCTGGAAAGCCGCCGCGGAACGGTCAGCCCCGCCGCGGCAGCCGTCAGTGGCGCCATCACCGGCAGCCAGCTGGGCGCCGTCCTGGCCTTCCTCTCCAGCAAAGTCCTGGGCCAGTACGATCCCTTCGCTGCCCTTGCCGAAGGCTCCACGGCGCCGGCCGGCGGCAGGCTGCTCCTGGTGGCCCCCAACATCGTGACCGTGGAGCGCGAACTCAACGTCACGCCCGAGGACTTCCGGCTCTGGGTCTGCCTTCACGAACAGACGCACCGCGTGCAGTTCGCCGCCGCACCTTGGCTGCGCCACCATATGCTCTCCGAGATCGACAACCTCAGCGTGCACCTGCTGGGCAACGTTGACTCCCTCATGGAGCGTGCCTCCGCCGCCGCCCGCTCCCTCAAGGACCGGTCCGCCACAGGCGGCACGCCCGGCCGCGGCGCCATCCTGGACCTGCTGCAAAACCCGGAGGAAAAGGCATCCCTGTCCCACCTCACGGCCGTCATGAGCCTGCTGGAAGGCCACGCGAACGTGGTGATGGACGCCGTCGACGCCAGCATTGTGCCGTCCGTGAAGACCATCCGGCAGCGCTTCAACGACCGCGGCAAGGACCGCGGCGTGATCGAAAAGTTCATCCGAAGCCTGCTGGGCCTGGACGCCAAGATGCGCCAGTACTCCGACGGCGCCAAGTTCGTCCGCGCCGTGGTGGACGTCGCCGGGATGGAGGGTTTCAACCGCGTCTGGGAATCCGCCGACAACCTGCCCACCGAGCCCGAAATCCACGACGCCAGGATCTGGCTCGACCGGATGGGCCTCTAATTGCCTGAAGTGCACAGCGGACGACGGCGGCCCGGCAGGCTCGCGCCCGTCGTCGGCACAGCGCGCAAGGCGCTCCAGAACGCCCTGGCGGACGCCGGCTACCCCGCGCACGTGATGGTTGCGTGCAGCGGGGGCCCGGACTCGCTGGCGCTCGCCGCCGTCGCAGCCTATTTTGCCCGCCGCGGCCATGTGGACGGGCGCCCCGTGACGGTGGGGGCCGTGGTGGTGGACCACCAGCTGCAGCCCGGCTCGGCTGAGGTGGCCGCCCGGACCGCACAGACCCTCACGGAGTTGGGCCTCGCTCCGGTGGAGGTCCGCACCGTTGTTGTCGCGCCCACCGGCATGGGCCCGGAAGCTGCCGCCCGCGACGCCCGCCACGCCGCCTTGGACGCTGCCGCCGCAGGCC
>DATCVX010000118.1:0-2359 GCA_036566705.1 Arthrobacter sp.
TAGTTGGTGCCGTTGAACGCGTCCAGCGCTCCCAGCCGCACGCGGCCGTCCCGCGGCAGGCCCCTGACCACAAACAGGGTGTCGTCCTTTTTGTCCTTGACGAAGGTCCGGAAGCTTGCCAGCGGCGTGATGTAGTCCTTCGGGTCAAACGGCGGAACCACCACGTTGCGGAGCACTTTCCGGTCATCGCTGGCGGTGACCAGGGGGGCTGCGACAGCCGTGATGGCCACGCTGGCGGCGATGACGGCAGCCGCTGTGCCGAGCCGGCGGATTTTCGCCCGCTGGGCAGTTCCGGCGTCGCTTTCGGGGCGGTTGACGGACACCTTGCGCGTGTCGCTGCGGCGCAGTGCGTCGCGCCGGAATGTGGCCCACCCGATCGCGATGACTGTGAGGGCGATGCCCCGCTCCACTGTAAGGAACGCGGCGTTGGTGCTGAAGGCGATGCCGGTGACAAAGAGGGCCAGCACCGGCAGCAGCGGCCAGTAGGGAGCCTTGGCCCGCCAGGTGAGGATGCCTGCAACCAGCGCGGTAAGCAGGGAGCTGAGGAACGGGACGATCAGCACGCCCCCCGCGGTTCCAACCGGCACGCCGACAGTCAGCATGTCCTTCCAGGCGAACACGACGCCCAGGAGCAGCGTCCGCAGGGAGTCCAGGCTGGGGAGGAAGCCTGCGATGGCAGCGTCCGGCACGGCAAGGACGGTTCCGAGCACAAGGTAGGCGCCCAGGGCCAGTGCTGTGGTGATGAGCAGGCCAAGCCGGAGGTGGGCGTTGGCGGCGGCGAGGGCCAGTCCCAGGATGATGCCGCCGAACCCGGATAGGAGGTAGTAGGCGTCCCCGCCGAAGCTCAGGCTGAAGCCCAGGACACCCAGCCCGAGCAGGACGGTGAGCGCTCCGGCGTCGACCATAAAGTGCCAGAGCGGCCTGCCGTCTGCGAACGCGGACTGGTGCTGTTGCTGCCGGGACGCCCGGGGGCGGAGGTCGGATGCGGAACTCATGCGGCCGCCTTTCTCAGGACGATGGCAAGGTCGGCAAGGTCTCCCAGGGTGAGCACTGTCAGATCTGCGATGTTGGCCCGCGACGGGGCGGCGCCGGCCTGCAGCCGCACGGCGAGGCTGCGGACGCCGGGGGCGACGGAGGCGGAGGCGGAGCGCAGCTGGGTGGGTGTGACGTTGCTGCCCACCACGAAGAACACCACTGAGGCGTTGGGGACGGTGTCCGCGAGGGACCGGGCAAGGTCGACGGCGGTGCGGCGCATGGGTGCCCCGACGATCCTGGTCATGTCGTCCAGCATGTTGCGCCCGGTTTCGCAGCGCAGCGGACCCTTCTGGGTCAGGACGTCCAGTTCGCGCTGTTCCCGGATGGCCTGGCGGCCGATCGAGGCGGCGGCCGAGATGGCCATCTCGAACTCGTGTTCGGAGGCGTATTCCTCCGTGTTGATGGACAGCGAAATGGCAAGGTGGGCGCGGCGGGTTTCCTCGAACTGGCGGACCATCAGTTTGTTGGTCCGGGCAGTGGTCTTCCAGTGGATATGCCGACGGTCATCGCCCGGCACGTAGTCGCGCAGCGCGTGGAATGAAACGTCGGCGCTGGAGAGGTCAGTGGTGGGCATGCCTTCAAGGTCGCGGATGAACCCTGCGGCCGAGCCGGCCAGGGCAACGGTCCGGGGATGGACGTAGAGGTCCTCGGGCTCGGTCCACAGTACCTGGCGGCGCAGCAGGTGCAGCGGGTCGGCCCGGACGGAGCGGACCGGGCCCACAACGATGACGGCGCGGCGGGCGGTGGGGATGGTGAAGAGGTCCTCGTGGACCTGCTGCGGCTTCATCCGGGGAAGGTGGAAGACCGCCGTGGCGGCGCCGACCGGCAGCTCCAGGGCGGCTGGCAGCAGCGGACGGGTGGAGGTGTTGGAGACCGCGATGCTGCCCACGGCGCTGTCGCCCACGGCGACGCGGGTCCGGGCGAGGTCCAGGACCACGCCGTAGGATGACCGGCCCAGGATGAATCCGACGGCGATCACAAAGAGTACAAACGCGGCGATGGCTGCCGCCTTGGCTTCCTGCCAGCCGAAGGCCTGGCCGGTGGACCATAGCAGGATGGCGGCCGCGAGCACGGACCAGCCCAGGATGCTCACAACCGACAGCACCGGCCACGCGTACCGGAGCCAGAGGTTGCGGACTTTCCGCCAGGCAGGGGCCAGGGCAAGGCCGGCCGTGCTGGTGGCCTCAGCCCAGAAAGCCGAGGGGTGCAGCTTTGTGGGCTTGACGTTCCGGTGGAGAAGTTGCCGGAGACGCTCAGCAAGCCGGGTCAACGGAGTGCTGCTGGACATAGGAGTGCCTTCGTTTGCGCTGGGTGGTGGTCGGGA
>DATCVX010000119.1:0-4725 GCA_036566705.1 Arthrobacter sp.
CCCACCGGGACGTGGAATTCGCTGGTGCGGAACAGCCCCAGGCGAAGGAGCGCCTCGGCATGCTCATCGATGTTTCCGCCGAGGCCTGCTGCGAAAGCCGGCAGCAGCCGGAGTGCGGGCCGCGGCGGCAGTTCCAGTTCCTGCTGCAGGTAGCCGATCCGTCCGGGCCGTTTGACGGAGCCGCCGTCGGGTTCCAGGGTTCCGGCCAGGACGGACAGCAGCGTGGACTTGCCCGCGCCGTTGGGCCCGGTGATGAGGACCTTCTCGCCGGCGCCGGCCTGGAAGTCAGTGTTTCCCAGCCGGCCTGGCACGCTCACGCCGCGGGCGGCCAGCACGGGCGCGCCATCCTGGGCCGCGCCGGTCGGGTCCCCGGACGCCGCCCCGGCAGGAACCGGACCGTCCACTGCCAGTTCCGCGTTCAGCCGCAGCGGCACGGGCGGCCGGTCCACGGGGCTGGCTTCGAGCCGGCGCAGGCGCTCCTGGGCGTTGCGTACTTTGCTGCTCGCCGCCTTCTGCCAGGTGCCGGCCTTGAAGTCGAAGCCCATCTTGTCGCCGTCGCGCTTGCGGCCGTAGCCCATGGTCCCGGCCACGGTGTCTGCCTGGAGTTTCTCGGCCTCCATCGCATCAATCCAGGAGTGGTACTGCTGGACCCAGCGCTGGCGTTCGGCGGCCTTCTCGCGGAGATAGCCGTCGTAGCCGTTGCCGTAGCGGGTGACGGCACGGCGCTCGGCGTCCACCTCGATCACGGTGGTGGCCACCTTGCGGAGCAGCACGCGGTCATGGGACACCACCACCACAGTGCCGCGGTGGGCTGCCAGCCGGTCCTCCAGCCATGCGGTGCCGCGGGCGTCCAGGTGGTTGGTGGGCTCGTCCAGGAGCAGGATGTCCGCGGGATCGGCCAGGACGCATGCCAGCGCCACGCGTTCCTGTTCGCCGCCGGACAGCGAGCCCAGAATCCGGTTCCGCTCCAGGCCGCCCAGCCCGAGCCGGTCCAGTGCGGCCTCCACCCGGGACTCGGCGGCGTAGCCTTCGCGCAGCTGGTACTCGGTCTGCAGCCGGCCGTAGGTTTCCAGCTCGTCGTCTTCGGCATCGGCCAACCCGGACTCCAGCCGGTCAAGCTCCGCCTCAAGGGTACGCAGCGATTCCAGCGAAGCGTCGATGGCGGCGCCGACGGTGAAGGATTCGGGCAGGCCGTGGGTCTGTGCGAGGTAGCCCACCCGGCCATGGCTGGCGGCAGCGCCTTCGTCGGGAGCTTCGAGGCCGGCCAGGATCCGGAGGAGCGTGGATTTGCCGGCGCCGTTTTCGCCCACGATCGCCACGTGCTCACCGGCATTGATGACCAGGCTGATGCGGTCCAGGAGCTGGCGGTCGCCGTAGCCGTGGGAGACGTCGGAAAGGTTCAGGTGTTCAGTCAAGGGGAAGTCCTCGCAGTGTTCCGTGGTGTGGCCGCCGGGGCTGAACCGGACGGTTCATCCAGCGCTCGACGGCGGCCCTGGTTTTTCGGAAACAGTCCGGCGTTGCCGGGCTGCTGGTTAGGACTTCATCGCACCAGCCTGCCCCGCCCGACGCCGCGGCGTCAAGCTGCACAACGGCGCGACGGCGGCACCCGGGCAGGTGCCGCCGTCGTACGCCATTTCGACGGTTCCCTGCCCCCACGATGGCGACAAACATCGAGTGTGCCGGGAACCATCGAAACGGGCCCGGTAACTAAGCGAGACAAGGCCCTCTTACCCGGCGAGCGCGACAGCTTTCCTGCGCCGCGCCTTCGCCAGCCGGGTCCCGATCAGTCCCTGGCGCGGGCTGAAAAGGTACACGGCGGCGAACACCACACCCTGGGTCAGCACCACCATGGCACCCGAGGCGGTGTCCAGGTAGTAGCTCAGGTAGATTCCGGCGATGGAGCACACGGCCGAGACCACCGGCGCAATCACCAGCATGCGGTTGAAGCGGTCGGTCAGCAGGTAGGCGGTGGCGCCGGGGATGATTAGCATGGCCACCACCAGCACCACGCCCACTGTCTGCAGCGCTACCACGGAGGTCAGCGCCAGCAGCCCCAGGAGCAGTGCCCCGAGCCGTTTCGGGGAGAGCCCGATGGCGTGGGCGTGCGTGGGGTCAAAGGCGTAGAGGGTCAGGTCGCGGCGCTTCAGGATGAGGATGGCGAAAGCCACCACGCCGAGCACCAGCACCTGGATGAGGTCCGGGATGCTGACGCCGAGGAGGTTGCCGAAGATGATGTGGTTCAGGTCCGTCTGGCTGGGCGTGACGGAGATGAGCACCAGGCCCAGGGCGAACAGCGAGGTGAAGACGATGCCGATGGCGGCGTCCTCCTTCACCCGGCTGGTGTTGCGGACCACGCCGATCAGGGTGACAGCGATCAGCGCGAATACGAGGGCGCCGAGGGCAAACGGGGCCCCCACGATGTAGGCCAGCACGACGCCGGGCAGCACGGCATGGGAGACGGCGTCGCCCATGAGGGACCAGCCGATCAGCACCAGCCAGCAGCTGAGCACGGCACAGACGATGGCGGCGAGTGCGGTGGTGACGATGGCACGGACCATGAAGTCGTAGCTAAGCGGTTCAAGCAGGAGGTCCAGAAGGTCCACGGGTCAGCCCCTGTTCTCGGCGCGGGCGGATTCGGTTTCGGCTTCGGTTTCGGATTCGGGATCCGGTTCCGGGAGGTCGCGGTTCAGCACGTCCAGCCCGAACGCCATGGCCAGGTTCTCCGGCTGCAGCACCAGCTCCGGGGCGCCGTGCATCAGTACCCGCCGCATCAGCAGCACGGCTTCGTCGCACAGGGCCGGCATGGCGTGGAGGTCGTGGGTGGAGATCAGGATCGTGCAGCCGTCGGCGGCGAGTTCGCGCAGCAGACGGCTGATGGTGGCCTCGGAGCGTTTGTCCACCCCGGCGAAGGGTTCGTCCAGGAGCATCATGGTGGCGCCCTGGGCGATGCCGCGGGCCACAAATGCCCGCTTCTTCTGTCCGCCGGACAACTGGCCGATCTGGCGGCCGGCGTACTCGCCCAGCTCCACCCGGTCCAGCGCTTCGTCGACGGCGGCGCGGTCCGCCTTGGAGGGGCGCCGGGTGAATCCCTGATGCCCGTAGCGGCCCATCATCACCACGTCGCGGACGGACAGCGGGAACTGCCAGTCAACGTCCTCGCTTTGCGGCACGTAGCCGATCCCGCCTTCCTTGCGTGCCTTGGACGGTGACTGTCCGCCGATCAGGACAGTGCCGGCGTCGGGCTTCACCATTCCCATGATCACCTTGAACAGGGTGGACTTTCCCGAGCCGTTCATGCCGATCAGCCCGCAAATCCGGGCGGCTTCGAGGCTGAGCGACGCGGAATCGAGGGCCAGGACCTCGCCGTAGTGGACGGTGACGTTTTCCACCAGGATGGCGGGGGTGCTCATGGCTTTGCTCCGGCTGTTGCCGAGGCGCCGGCCAGCGCCTTGGTGATGAGGTCGGCGTCGTGCCTGATCAGATCCAGGTAGGTGGGCACCGGGCCGTCCGCTTCGGACAGCGAGTCCACGTACAGGACGCCGCCGAACTTGGCTCCGGTGGCGCCGACGACCTGCTGCATGGGTGCGTCCGACACAGTGGATTCACAGAACACGGCCGGGACCTGGTTGGCCTTGACGTATTCGATGGCGCGGGTGATCTGCTGCGGGGTGGCCTGCTGCTCGGCGTTGACCGCCCAGATGTAGACCTCCTTGAGCCCGGCGTCGCGGGCCAGGTAGGAGAAGGCGCCTTCGCAGGTCACCAGGGCGCGCTGGTTCTCCGGGAGGCCGGCGAGGCTTGTCTTCAGCTCGTCCTGCACAGCCTGCAGTTCGGCCTTGTAGGCGTCGCCGTTGGCTTTGAAGGCCGCGGCGTTGTCCGGGTCGAGCTCGCTGAAGGCCTTCACCATGTTGTCCACGTAGATCTGAACATTAACCGGCGACATCCACGCGTGCGGGTTCGGCTTGCCCTGGTACGAGTCCTCGCTGATGGACATCACCTCCACGCCGTCGCTCACCACCGCGTGGGGCACGTCCAGGCCCTCCACGAACTGCGCGAACCAGGCTTCGAGGTTCAGGCCGTTGTCCAGGATGAGGTCTGCTTTGGAGGCCTTCCGGATATCGCCCGGGGTGGGTTCATAGCCGTGGATCTCCGCGCCTGCCTTGGTGATGGACTCCACCGTGAGCTTGTCCCCGGCAACGTTCCGGGCGACGTCGGCCAGCACGGTGAAGGTGGTCAGGACCACAGGCTTGTCCCCGCCGGCGGCAACACCGCCCGCGCCACCACCGCCGCAGGCAGCAAGAGTCAGGGACAGGAGGACGACGGCGGAAGCGCCGGCAGCGCGGAACGCCGCCGATGTCCGGGCGAACGTTCGGGCGGCTA
This sequence comes from Arthrobacter sp., assembly GCA_036566705.1. Lineage (GTDB taxonomy): Bacteria > Actinomycetota > Actinomycetes > Actinomycetales > Micrococcaceae > Arthrobacter. Next base: position 4,378 of record DATCVX010000119.1, read on the forward strand.
CTTTGGCGCGCCGAAACAGAAAGTTAGGCATGCCGAACATTCTACGGGACGCCGAACCGGCCCCGCAATGTGACGCCCGCCCCACCGCCGCCCTCCCCACTCCCTCCCAACTGACTCGCAGTTAGCATCGTCATTCACGATTTCAGTGCGTTATCTGCGAGCTACCTGGGTGGAGCTAGGCTGAATATATGACCACAACGCACCGGAGACCACCTGCTCCGCAGCCCGAGCTGTACCGGTTCACCGGCCTCGATTTCGGCACCGTGGGCCTCTACGTTGCAGTGGCGGCGTTCTTCGCCCTGGCCGGGGAGCTGCTCCTGCCGTTCCTGCGCCAGGTGGCACCGAGCC
>DATCVX010000120.1:0-1883 GCA_036566705.1 Arthrobacter sp.
AACTCGTCCAAGGATTTCGGCAAGCTCGACTACAAGCAGGTCCTGCGCGAGTGGACCGCCGGCATGCCCGCCGACTGGGGCTTCACGCCCGAGAACCAGGTGGGCGAAATCCGCGGCGCCGCGCTGCCAATGGGCTTCAACCGCACGCCGCACTACTCGCCCGGCCTCCTGCTCCTGGGCGACGCCGGCGGCATGGTCTCCCCGTTCAACGGCGAGGGCATCTCCTACGCCATGGAGTCGGCGCGGTTCGCGGCCGAGTTCATCATCGACGCCTCCGCGCGCTCTTATGCCGCGGGCGGAATGTACGACGCCGATGCGCACCTTTCCGGCTACGCGGACTATGTTCGGGGCCAGTGGGGATCGCACTTCACGCTGGGCCGGGCATTTGCCGCGCTGATCGGAAAGCCCGCCGTCATGAAGCTCGCGCTGCGGACCGGGATGCCTATTCCCGTGCTGATGCGCTTTGTGGTGCGGCTGCTTGCCAACCTCACCGATCCAGCCGCGAAAGGCTTCGAGGACCGGGCCATCCGCGTCCTGGAGTCGCTGGTTCCGGCCACATCCAACACCCCACCGGCATCGAATCAGCGGTATCCGCAACAAAAAGTTAGGGTTAACCCGTGACCAACTCCGCAGACCACAGCTGGACGCACGCCGGGCACGGCCTGCCGGACTCCGAACCCAGCCTCAATACCACCGCCATTGCCACGGGACTTCAGCTGCCCGCAGGCTTCGCGGCGATCGCGGAGGACGCCGAACTGGGCCCCGCCATCACCAACAACCTGGCGCGGGTGGAAAAGAAGCTGCGGGAAGCCATTGCCAACTCGGACCCGCTGGCTGACGCAACGTCGCGTCACCTCGTGGAAGCCGGCGGCAAGCGCATCCGGCCGCTGCTGACGCTGCTGTGCGCGCACCTCGGCGACGCATCGTTGCCAGCCGTGGTGCAGGCCGCCGTCGTGGTGGAACTGACCCACCTGGCAACGCTCTACCACGACGACGTGATGGACTCGGCCCCGTTCCGCCGCGGCGCCCCGACGGCCCACGAGGTCTGGGGCAACTCCGTAGCCGTCCTCACGGGCGACCTCATCTTCGCCCGCGCTTCGATCCTCGTGTCCGAACTGGGCTCGCGCGCCCTGGGCATCCAGGCCCGCACGTTCGAACGGCTGTGCCTGGGCCAGCTGCACGAGACCGTTGGCCCGCGCCCGGACGAGGACCCGGTGGAGCACTACCTCTCCGTCATCGCGGACAAGACCGGATCCCTGGTGGCCGCCTCAGGCCAGCTGGGTGCCATCTTCGCCGGCGCCGACCCCGCCTACGAGGACGTCCTGGTGGAGTACGGCGAGAAGGTGGGCGTGGCCTTCCAGCTCGCCGACGACGTAATCGACGTCACCGGCATCAAGGTCAAGTCCGGCAAGTCCCCGGGCACTGACCTCCGCGAAGGTGTCCCAACGCTGCCGGTGCTGCTCCTGCGGCAGGCCGCAGCGGTTGGCGACCAGTCCGCCGTCGAACTCTTGAAGCTGATTGACGGCGACCTGACCTCCGACGACGCCCTGGCCGCGGCAGTTGCCGGGCTGCGCGAGCACCCCGTCACGGCGGACTCCTGGGTGGTTGCGCGCCGCTGGGCCGACGAGGCGATTGCCGCGCTGGCCCCGCTGCCGGAGGGTGTTGTGAAGTCGTCGCTGTCCAACTTCGCCCTGGCTGTGGTGGACCGCGCCAGCTAGTTCTTTTGCTGGAGGCCTGGCACGGGTTAACGCCCGGTCAGGCCTTTTGCTTAAACGGAATAGCCCCGATTCTCAGCAACGATACGAGTCATACGTTGCGTCGAACCGGGGCTATTTCTCCGTTCGCATCAGATCCGCCGGAGGCGTTTAGCGGATCCGTGAACA
>DATCVX010000121.1:0-2071 GCA_036566705.1 Arthrobacter sp.
GCCGCCGCCGTTGCCTGCGTAGGATCCGCCGGACGTTCCGCCAGTGTTGGAGGACCAGACTGCCTTGTTGCCGCCGTTGCCGCCACCGGCTGCACTGGCACCTGCGGAGCGCTGTCCGCCACCAGTGCGGGCACCTGCGCCGGCTGCTGCACGCTGGCCCGTTGCCGGGCGTCCGCCACGCTGTCCGCCGGTGGTAGCCGGGCGTCCGGTACCGCCGCGGGGAGCGTCGCTGCGGGTAACGCGTGAGTCCGCGCGTCCGTCCGAACCGCGGCCGGCCGATGCACGGCCACCTGCTGCGGGGACGTCGTTGCGATGCGTGGAAGCGGCGCCGCCGCGGCCACGGGCGTTGCGGCGTGCGGCCGCTGCTGCGATGGCGCGGTCTTCGTTCTGCTCGATGACGCGGTCTGCTGCGTTGCGGGCAGCGGCCTGGCCTTCGTAGGCCACGGCGCGGCGCTCTGCACGGGGCAGGTCGGTGCGGGGAGCCTCAGCCGAGACCCGTCCGCGTCCGCCGCGTCCGCCACGGCCACCGGTTGTGGGTGCAGCCTGCGTGGTGCGGCGGGCGCGCTTGCGCTCGGCGTTGGCACCGGTGGAGGTGCCGCCGCCCTGCTGCTTGGCTTTGGCGGCCAGCAGCGCGGCGCGGGTGCGCGGATCGATCTTGTCGGCCATTTCGCCAACCAGTTCGGCAACCAGCGGGGAGTTGGCGGTGACGCGCTCGAAGTTGACCTCGACGCCGGCAGCCTTCATCAGCTTCTTGACGTCGGACTGCTGCTCCGGGAGGGTCAGCGTGACAACGGTGCCGTCCGAACCCGCACGTGCCGTACGGCCGGAGCGGTGGAGGTATGCCTTGTGCTCGGTGGGCGGATCCACGTGGATCACCAGTTCGACGTCGTCCACGTGGACGCCGCGGGCTGCGACGTCGGTGGCCACCAGGACGCGGACTTCGCCGGAGGAGAACTCGGCGAGGTTGCGGTCACGGGCGTTCTGCGAAAGGTTGCCGTGCAGGTCGACGGCGGGGATCCCGGCGTCGGTCAGGGTCTTGGCGAGCTTGCGGGCGTGGTGCTTGGTCCGCATAAAGAGGACGCGGCGGCCGGCGCCGGAGGCGAGCTCGACGATCAGCTGCTTCTTGACGGTCTGGTCGTTGACCACCAGCACGTGGTGTTCCATGGTGGTCACCGCGGCCTGCGGGTCGTCCACGGAGTGGGTCAGCGGGTTGGACAGGTAGCGCTGGACGATCTTGTCCACGCCGTTGTCCAGGGTGGCGGAGAAGAGCAGGCGCTGGCCCTGGCTGGGGGTCATGTCCATGAGCTTCTTCACGACCGGCAGGAAGCCGAGGTCGGCCATGTGGTCGGCCTCGTCCAGGACGGTGACCTCAACGGCTTCGAGGGTCAGGATCCGCTGGCGGATCAGGTCCTCCAGGCGGCCCGGGCAGGCGATGACGATGTCGACGCCGGCGCGCAGGGCCTTTTCCTGGCGGGCCTGGGAGATGCCGCCGTAGATCACTGTGGTGTTCAGGCCCATGGCCTTGGCCATCGGCTCGATGGTGGCGTTGATCTGGGTGGCCAGCTCGCGGGTCGGTGCGAGGACCAGGCCCATGGGGCGGCCCGGCTTCCGGAAGTGCTTGGCTTCCCGCTCAGCGAGTCGTGCTACAAGCGGGATGGCGAAGGCGATGGTCTTGCCGGAGCCGGTGCGGCCGCGGCCCAGGACGTCGCGTCCGGCCAGGGTGTCCGGGAGGGTCTTGACCTGGATGGGGAACGGCTCAACGATTCCCTGAGCGGTGAGGGTGTCGGCAAGTGCTTTGGGCGTGCCGAGGGCAGCAAAAGTAGTCATGTAGTCAAAGGTCTTTCAGGCGGTATCCGTGCGGATATCGGCCCCCGATGCCGGTTGGCTCAGGGGTTCGCCGAAGAAAAGTCAGGTGATCAACCGTGCTGCTGCCCAATTCAGGGCGGCGGCTGGGACCAAATGGAACGCGTTCATCGACGCAGGATGTGCCTCTCACATGAAAAAACCCGCTTCCCAAATAGAGGGAGCAAGCGGGCATCACTGCACATCAAGTTCCACCAGTCTAGCATCC
>DATCVX010000122.1:0-20490 GCA_036566705.1 Arthrobacter sp.
CTGGACGAACTCCTGCATGCGGGCGGCGTCCACGCGCTGTCCGCGGGTGAGGTCCTTGAGCCGCTCGTACGGGTTTTCCATGCCTTCGACGCCGGCAATCGCCTCGGCGCGCATGACCATCTGGATGGCCTCGCCCAGGACTTCCCAGTTGGTGTCCAGGTCTCCGGCGAGGACGTCCTCGGCAACGTCGAGGCGGTCCAGGCCCTTGGCGACGTTGGAGATGGCCAGCAGGGAGTGGCCGAATGCCACGCCGATGTTGCGCTGGCTGGACGAGTCCGTGAGGTCGCGCTGCCAGCGGGAGGTGACCAGCGTGGAGCCCAGCACGTCCAGGAGGCCCGAGGAGATCTCAAGGTTGGCTTCGGCGTTCTCGAACCGGATCGGGTTGACCTTGTGCGGCATGGTGGAGGATCCGGTGGCGCCGGCTACGGGGATCTGGGCGAAGTAGCCGATCGAGATGTAGCTCCAGATGTCCGTACAGACGTTGTGCAGGATCCGGTTGAACCGTGCGACGTCGGCGTACAGCTCTGCCTGCCAGTCGTGGCTTTCGATCTGGGTGGTCAGCGGGTTCCACGTCAGTCCCAGGGCCTCGACGAAGGACTTGGCTACATGCTGCCAGTCAGCTCCGGGGACTGAGGCCACGTGGGCGGCGTACGTGCCGGTGGCGCCGTTGATCTTGCCCAGGTATTCGGTCTTGGCGATGCGGTCAAGCTGCCGGGTCAGGCGGTGCGCGATGACGGCCAGTTCCTTGCCGAGGGTGGTGGGGGTGGCGGGCTGGCCGTGCGTGCGGGACAGCATCGGGACCGCGCGGTTGTCCTCGGCCATCTTGCTGATCTGGGCCACGAGGGCGCGTGCGGCGGGCAGCCACACGTCCTCCACGGCCCCCTTGACGCCAAGGGCGTAGGAGAGGTTGTTGATGTCCTCGGACGTGCAGCCGAAGTGGACCATGGCGGTGAGGTGCTCGATGCCGATAGCGGGCAGCCTGCGGCCGATGTAGTACTCCACGGCCTTCACGTCGTGGACTGTCACCGCTTCAATTTCGGCGAGTTCCGAGACCGATTCGGAGTCGAATTCCGTGACGATGGCGCGGAGCTGGTCCTGCTGTTCCGGCGTGAGCGGGCCCGCGCCGGGGAGGACGTTGTTGCTGGTCAGGTGGATGAGCCATTCGACCTCAACGGCCACCCGGTCGCGGTTGAGGGCCGCCTCGGACAGGTAGTCAACGAGGGGCGCGACGGCGGACTGGTAGCGGCCGTCCAGCGGGCCCAGGGCGATCTGGTCCGGTGACGCGGCAAGGGCCAGGCGTCCGGAGGGCGTGCGGGTATCAGCTGTGGCGGCAGTTTCAGGCATGTGCTGATTCTTTCATGAACTCCCCACCGCCGCTTAAGCGGGCTGCTGGTGTGAACAGCCGTCGCTGGTTGTCCACATAGCCGACGGCGGTGCTTCCGTTGCCCGGGCTCTGTTCCGTAGCGTCGGGGTTCAGGCGGTGGCGGCTCAGGGATCAGGCATTCCTGTGGGCAAGGAGGGAAATGACATGGGCAGTGACATAACGGCAGCCGATATGGCGGCTTGCATGTCCCGCAGTTACGAGGTCCAGCAGTTGGCGGGGCGGGTTGACCTGTGCCTCGGGAGGGTGGAAAAGGTCCTCGCCGGGTTTCGGGAGATCCAGCTCCTGGACTGGCAATCACCGGCGGGGCGGGCATACCGGAATTCGGTGGCCCTCCAGGAGGTGGCGCTGGGAAGGGCACGGGTGCGGCTCGAGGACGCATTGGCTTCCGTGCGGCGCCACGCGCAGGCGGTGGGGGCCTCGGCCGGCAACCCGGCGGCGCGCTTCTGATGGCCGAAGCGACCCCGTCCGGCAGCGGCGGACCCATCCATTTGACCGGACCGGCTGTGGACGGTCCCCTGGAGATCCGCGGCGGCCTGGGCGGCATCAGTTTTCAGCTGGAGGAACTCATGGGCGGCGCTGAGAAGCTCGACGCTGCCGCTGAGGAGTTGGCCGCCGTGGAAGTGGAGGTCCGCCGCATCTGGGAAGACCTCTGCCTTTATCAGAATGAACCGCGCCCCACCGGAACGGCCGCCCTGATGGACGTCGGGGAGGCCCAGTGGAGCGTCCAGGGTGTCCGGACGGAGCTGCAGCACATCAGCCGGCAGGTACGGGACTGCAAAAGGGACTATGAAATGGCCGAGGCGGTATCCGCCTTCGCGCGGGCCCATGCCTTGACGGGCGTGGCGACCTGGATGGGGCAGGGCCGGGATTTTGACGTGGCGGGTTCACTCAACAGGGATGCGACGGAACTCATGGTGGGCAATGTCCCGGCGACGCTGGGCGTTCTTTATGGTGCTCCCGGTTACTGGATTGGAATGGTAGCGGCCGATCACGCGGCCAGCACCCATGTTGCCGCGGCCCTCCCGCTAGTCAGGAGCCTTGCCGGGAGTATGCCTCGCCAGTTCGAAGCCAGGCCGGTGGCCGTCGAGCAACAGGAGTCGCTGCCTGTGGAGCTGGACGCTTCACCGGCCGGCCTGCTGGAACGGGCCCGGGTCATCGGCGAACGGGGAGATGGCTACATCGAAGTCCTCGAAGTGGATAACGGCGGGCAGAGAGCCTACGTAGTTGTCGTTCCCGGAACCCAGCCCGCAGGCGACAAGATGGGTGGCGGGAACCCCTTCGACGAGGCCGGCATCGCCGAGGGGCTGGGTTATGGCTCTGCCGAGGTCAACACGGCCGTGTTGAAGGCCTTGCAGGCTGCCGGCGCTGAGCAGGGTGCGTCCGTTGTGGCCGTCGGCTACAGCCAGGGCGGAATCCACGCCATGAACCTGGCGGCCGATGAGCGGTTCCGGGCTGAGTACGACGTGAAGTACGTGCTGACGGCTGGTTCCCCGGTTGGCGGCATCACTCCGGCGGCCGGCGTCAGCACTCTTCACCTGGAGCACCGCCAGGACTGGGTGCCCGGATCCGACGGCAAGGTTAGCCCGGATGCCCGCAACCGTGTCACTGTGACGCTGAACAATGACGTCCGCACCCCGGAGGGGGAGGACCCCGGGCTTGGCCCCGGCCACAAGCTCACCAACTACCAGGAAGGCGCCCGGCTGGTTGCAGCGAGCCATGATCCATCGCTCGTGGCGTCAACTGCAGTCCTTGGCGGCGTGCTGGGAGCAGGCGGAACGGCAACGGCTACCCGTTTCGCGCTGACGCGTTCAAAGCCCCCCGCGTTGCCCACCCCTCCGCGGCCGTCTGAGATTGATCGGGCGCGTTGACATTGAGGGTCAGCGCTTGCGGGCGCCCGGCAGCCGCCCGGCCACCACGGAGATGACGCTGATGATGATCGCCGCGAACACTGCGGTCCAGAAGAAGGAATCGATCGTGAAGCGCACCGGTGTGTAGCCGCTGATCCAGGAGGTCAGGTACAGCATGGCGGCGTTGATGACGATGGTGAACAGCCCAAGGGTCAGGATGGTGATGGGCAATGAAAGGAAGCTGACCAGGGGCCGGACGAACGCGTTCACAACGCCAAAAATCAGCCCAACGAAGAGATAGGCGAGCGTGATCCCGATGGCGTCTGTGCCCTGGGTGACGCCGGATTCGGCCACCGCGTTCGTTGTGGCGGCCGTGGAGATGTCCAGGCCTGGCAGGATCCAGCTGGCGATCCAGAGGGCCAGTCCGTTGATCAGGACCCGCATGATGAAAGAGCGCATGAGCCCATGCTGTCACACTGCCCTGAACGATGGTCCCGCGACTGCCTCAAGGTGGGCAGCCGGACGCCAAACCTGCTCCCGGGGCCGCCTTCGGCGCCCCCGCCGGGAGAAGTAGGCTAGTTGGCATGACTTCATCTGAGACCCTGGCCGGGGGAATCAGGCCGCGCCCTGTGGTGGGCCGGCTTCCCCGCTACGCCGCCGGCAAGCCCCCCGTCGCCGTTGACGGGCTGGCCAGCTACAAACTGTCCTCCAACGAAAACCCGCTGCCGCCGATCCCCGCCGTCGTGGAGGCCATCGCGCGCCAGACTGACTTCAACCGCTATCCGGATCCCCTCAGCAGCAAGCTCCGCGCTGCGCTCGCCGAGTTCCTCGGCGTCCCCGCGGAAGACATCGTCACGGGCGCCGGAAGCCTTGGCGCCCTTAATCAGCTGCTCACCACGTTCGCCGGCCAGAATGACGACGGTAAAGCGGACGAGGTGATCTACGCGTGGCGGTCCTTTGAGGCGTACCCCATCAGCGTTGGCCTTGCCGGGGCCGAAAGCGTGCGGATCCCCCTGACGGCGGACGGGCGCCATGACCTGGATGCCATGGCAGCGGCAGTAACCGTTCGCACCAGGGTCATCCTCCTGTGTACCCCCAATAACCCCACCGGTCCCATCCTGACCACGGCGGAAACGGAACGGTTCATCCAGGCCGTACCCACCGACGTCGTGGTGGTTATCGATGAGGCCTACCAGGAATTCGTCCGGGCCCAGGACGCTGTGGACGGGATCGCCATGTACCGCAAATACCCCAACGTGGTGGTGCTCCGGACGTTCTCCAAGGCCCATGGCCTCGCCGGGCTCCGGGTGGGGTACAGCGTGTCGAATCCGGAACTCACGCAGCACCTCCGGGTGGCGGCCACGCCCTTTGCCGTGTCCCAGATCGCCGAGCAGGCAGCAATTGTGTCGCTGCAGAATTACCCCCAGGTTGTAGAAAGGGTACAAAGCCTGGTGGACGAGCGGGACCGGGTCACGGCCGGACTGCGGGACCTTGGCTGGTTCGTACCCGAGGCGCAGGGCAACTTCGTCTGGCTGGATCTGGGCGTCAACAGCGGGGAATTCGCCGAGCTGGCGGGGTCCCAGGCCCTCTCCGTGCGTGCATTCGGCAACGAGGGCGTGCGTGTGAGCATCGGCGAGGTGGAAGCGAACACCCGGTTCCTGCGGCTGTGTGCAGACTATACAAAGCCGCCACGCCGTTCCTAGCGCTTAACATGTAGCCAGCGCGCTACCTACTGAAGATAAAGTTAGGATCAGTAAGCCAATATATATGCCAGCTGCGGAATGCATTCCTCCAGCGGCATATATCCCAGCGACATTGCAACGCATCCGCGTGCGGCAAGCAAGGAGACGGTATGGGCGCCACACATCTGCCCTCCACCGAGTTCGACGGAACAGCGGTAGACGACCAGCTTGAGGCTGATGCCGAGGCCGCCATGGGCGAGCCCCCGGCGCAGATGGTCCAGCTGCTGGGCCCGGACGGGAGGCTGGTAACCGATCCCGTTTACAGCAAGTACGCCGAAAAACTTGACGCGGAAAAGCTGCGCGGGCTCTTCGCCGACATGGCTGCCATCCGCCGCTTTGATGTGGAGGCCACCGCGCTGCAGCGCCAGGGACAGCTTGCCCTCTGGGTTCCGCTGACCGGCCAGGAGGCCGCGCAGATCGGCTCCGGCCGGGCGAGCCAGCCCCAGGACTACATCTTCCCCACTTACCGCGAGCACGGTGTCGCCCTCACCCGCAATGTGGACCTTGCGGAACTGCTGCGCCAGTTCCGTGGTGTCTCCAACGGCGGCTGGAACCCCAAGGACACCAACTTCCACCTCTACACGCTGGTCCTGGCGGCCCAGACCCTCCACGCGGTGGGCTACGCCATGGGCATCCAGCGGGACCAGAAGTCGGCCGCGGCCTCGGACCCCGTGGGTACGGAGCCGCCGGCAGCGGTCATGGCGTACTTCGGCGACGGCGCCAGCTCTGAGGGCGATGTCCACGAATCCATGGTCTTCGCCTCCTCATACAAGGCTCCCGTGGTGTTTTTCTGCCAAAACAACCACTGGGCCATCTCTGTGCCCAGCACGGTGCAGACGCGCATCCCGCTCTCCAACCGCGCCAAGGGCTACGGCTTCCCGGGCATCCGGGTGGACGGCAACGACGTCATCGCCGTGCACGCCGTCACCGAGTGGGCCCTCGACCATGCGCGCCAGGGCAAGGGGCCGGTGCTGATCGAGGCCTTCACCTACCGCGTGGGCGCCCACACCACCGCCGATGACCCCACCAAATACAGGGAGTCGGCCGAAGAGGACGCATGGCGGGCCAAGGATCCCCTGGCCCGGCTGGAGAAGTACCTGCGGGCCGAGGGCCTCGCGGATGACGCATTCTTCGACAAGGTCAAGGCCGACGGCGACGAACTCGCCGCCTACGTACGGCGCACCACCCACGACCTTGAGACCCCGGACATCCGCACCGCGTTCGCGAACACCTATGTCGAGGCCCACCCGCTGGTTGCGGAGGAGCTGGCCTGGTTTGAGGAATACAGCGCAGGGTTTGCCGGCGAGGACCCGGCCGGACAGGCAGAAACAGAGGCAGGCCACCGATGACCACCATGACAATCGCCAAGGCCATCAATGAAGGCCTCCGCGCAGCCCTGACCAACCACCCCAAATCCCTCCTGATGGGTGAGGACATCGGCCCCCTTGGCGGCGTCTACCGGGTCACTGACGGCCTGATTGCCGAATTCGGCCCGGACCGGGTAGTGGACACTCCGCTGGCGGAGTCCGGCATCATCGGCACGGCCATCGGGCTCGCACTGCGGGGCTACAGCCCCGTCTGCGAAATCCAGTTCGACGGATTTGTGTTCCCCGGCTTCAACCAGATCACCACGCAGCTGGCCAAGATGCACGCCCGCAGCAACGGCAACCTCACGGTGCCCGTGGTCATCCGCATCCCGTACGGCGGCGGCATCGGCTCCGTGGAGCACCACTCCGAGTCCCCTGAGGCGCTGTTCGCCCACACCGCGGGGCTGCGCATCATCACGCCGTCCAACCCGCATGACGCGTACTGGATGATCCAGCAGGCTGTCGAGTGCCAGGATCCCGTCATCGTCTTTGAACCCAAGCGCCGTTACTGGCTCAAGGGCGAGGTCGATGTCGAAGCCGCCGGCACAGCGCAGGACCCCTTCAAAGCGCATGTGCTGCGGGCGGGTACGGATGCCACCATCGTGGCGTACGGTCCGCTGGTGCCCGTTGCCCTCGCCGCCGCGCACGCAGCAGCTGAGGACGGCCGCAGCGTGGAGGTCATTGACCTCCGCTCCATTTCGCCGATCGATTTCGACACCGTGGAAGCGTCAGTCAAAAAGACCGGACGCCTGGTGGTGGCCCACGAGGCACCCACCTTCGGCGGCATCGGCGGCGAGATCGCGGCCCGGATCAGCGAACGTGCGTTCCTGTCCCTCGAAGCCCCCGTCATCCGTGTTGGCGGCTTCCACATGCCGTACCCCGTGGCCAAAGTCGAGGAAGACTACCTTCCCGATATCGACAGGATCCTTGAGGCGCTGGACCGGGCGCTGGCCTACTAGGCGTCCGCCATACCCTTCCCAGACTTGCCGCCACGTCTCCTGGCCAGGGGACAAGGACCTGAGCTCCCGAAACCGAGGACACCATGACTGTGAACAAGTTCAATCTCCCTGACGTGGGCGAAGGCCTGACTGAGGCCGAAATCGTCTCCTGGAAGGTCAAGCCGGGTGACACCGTGGCCATCAACGACGTCCTGTGTGAGATCGAAACGGCCAAGTCCCTCGTGGAGCTTCCGTCTCCCTTCGCCGGGACGGTCACAGAGTTGCTGGTACCCGAGGGGATAACCATCGACGTCGGGACCGCCATTATCAGCGTCTCCGATTCTGTGTCCGGTGACCCCACCCCGGCGGACGTCCCGGCGCCTGCCGTGCCGGTGCAGCCGCTGTACGGCAAGCTGCCGGCGTCCGACGCCGACACTTCGGACAGTGCCCTGGCCGGCGGTCCGCTGGTGGGCTCCGGTCCCAAGGCCGACGCCGTCAAGCGCCGCGCGCGCAAAGCCGCACCTGCCGCTCCGGCGGCGTCAGCCCCGGTCCCGGTGGCCGAGCCCGTCGAGGCCCGCACAGTAGCTCCGGTGACGCCGTCAGCCTCCATCGCCAACGCCGTCGATGACCGGCCCACGCTGGGCGACACCATCACCGGCCTGGTGAACCGGGTCCTCGCCAAGCCTCCTGTGCGAAAGATTGCCCGTGACCTGGGCATCGACCTGGCCGACGTGGTGGCCACCGGCTCCCGCGGCGAAGTCACACGCGAGGACCTGGTGAGCTACCAGGCTCAGCGCGATGCCGAACTGGACAAGGCGGACGGCTTCTGGGGCAAGGCCGGGAAACCGCAGGACCAGAGGATTGAACGGATCCCGGTCAAGGGCGTCCGCAAGGCCACCGCCAAGGCCATGGTGGAGTCTGCCTTTGCCGCGCCGCACGTGAGCATCTTCGTGGACGTCGACGCCAGCCGGACCATGGAGTTCGTCAAACGGCTCAAGGCGTCCCGTGACTTCGAAGGCATCAGGGTTTCGCCGCTGCTGATCCTCGCCAAGGCCGTCATCTGGGCGGCGGCCCGTAACCCGAGCGTCAATGCCACCTGGGTGGACAACGCCGGTGGCACCGACGCGGCGGAGATCCACGTCAAGCACTACATGAACCTGGGCATCGCCGCCGCCACCCCGCGGGGACTCATGGTGCCCAACATCAAGGATGCCCAGGACCTCTCGCTCAAGGAACTGGCCCTGGCGCTGAACAACCTGGCCACCACGGCGCGGGCCGGAAAGACCCAGCCGGCCGAAATGCAGGGCGGCACCCTGACCATCACCAACATCGGCGCCCTGGGCATCGACACGGGGACGCCCATCATCAACCCCGGTGAGGTTGCCATCGTCGCCTTCGGAACCATCAAGCAGAAACCGTGGGTGCTGGACGGCGAAGTCATCCCGCGCTGGATCACCACCCTCGGCGGGTCCTTCGACCACCGCGTGGTGGACGGTGACCTGTCCGCCCGCTTTATGGCCGACGTCGCCGCCATCCTTGAGGAGCCGGCGCTCCTGCTGGACTAAAGCCACGATGCAGGAGCAGCAGACCAACCGACGAGGCCCGTTGACCGATTCAGCATTACGCATCAAAAACCGGACGGCCCGCTGGCTGACCGAGGTTTTCCAGCCCCCCGTGGTGGTGTCGGTCCAGCTGCTGGTCAGCCCCCTCACCGAACCCTGTTTCCCGGGAACGATCGGCTACGGGGCCCTGGCTGCGCTGTTCGTGTGCGTCCTGCCCCTGGTGCTGCTGCTGGTCCTGGTGAAGCTGGGCAAGGTCACGGACCACCATGTCAGCGACCGCGGGCAGCGGGCACCAGTCCTGCTGATGGCACTCGCGTCGGTGCTGGCAGGACTTTTGGTTCTTGAAGTGACCGGTGCGCCGCGAAGTGTTGTAGTGATGGTGCTGGCCATCGTGGGCGGCATTGTGGTTATTGGGGCCGTGAGCCCCTTCTGGAAGATCAGCGGACACGCTGCGGCGATATCGTCGGCGGCCGTTATCACGGTGCTGATGCTCGGGCCGGCCGCGCTGCCCCTGCTGGTCCTGATTCCCGCGGTGGGCTGGTCCAGGGTGGTCCTCCGCGCCCACACCGCGGGGCAGGTGGTGGCCGGGTCGCTCGTGGGCGGGCTGGTGATGTCGGGCTTCTGGTGGCTGCTGCAGGGCTGGCTGGTCTAGCCGCCGGAGCGCCGCCCCTGCCCGTCGGTCAGTAGGACGCGTAGGCGGACATCAGCTGGATGGTCTCAGGGCTCATGACCGTGCCGCTGAAGTTCCAGGCGACTGCCATGATGAGCCCGCCCACGCCGATGCCGATCGCCGAGAGCGCCGCAAAGAACTTCCAGTCCTCGCGGACGACACTGCGGAAGGTTTCCGGGAGGCGCAGTCCCGGGGAGATGAGGTTGGGGGCGCTGTCCACGGTCCCGTCGTCCAGCAGGGCCACAACGCGGCCGTTTCCACGGTCCACCCGCATGGAGCAGATGTGGTTGCCGTGCCGGGCCAGGAGGATGTCGTGGCCAACAAGCTGGCGGCGCTGGAGAGTGATCAAGGGGACCCCTTAAGTGGCGTGGTTGGTGGTTGTCCGCACCTTTGGGGGCCCTTCAATTTTATCGTCGGCTGCGCAGCGGAAACGGCGTTCCGAGGGTGAGAAGGGACACCACGCACGCCACCGTACGGGCGGTGCGTGGTGTCCCGATTCAGTACTCGGGTCAGTCGGCGTCGTAGGTGTTGGCGATGTAGACATCGCACGTGGCGTTATGTGCCACGCTGTTGGCCACACTGCCCAGGACCCGGCCGATTCCGCGCATCCGCCGGTTGCCCACCACGATCATCCGGGCACTCAGGCGCTCGGCTTCCTTGATAAGTGCTTCGGCAGGCTTTCCGCGAGCGGCCGAGTAGGTCACCTTGACGTCGCCGGCGAGAGAGTCCGCAACCGTCCGGGCCACGTTCTCCGCGCCGTCTGCATCCGAGACGATCCACTGGTCGCTGCCGCTGCCGAACACTTCGGTGCGGTCAGTGTCGAACGCGGAGACCACGTGAAGTGACGCGCCCACGGCGGCCGCGAGGTCCCTTGCGGCTTCTGCGGCCTTCTTGGCAGTTCCGCTGCCGTCAACCCCAACAACAATAATTCCGCTCATCTTTGCTCCTTTGCTTCGGTAAGTGGCGCCCTGATCCAGTCTGGCCAAGGCTACAGCGCGGCGATGGCTTCCCGCAGTACGGGGGCCAAACGGCGGACACCTTCGGTGATCGCGTCGGGCGGGACGGCGCTGAACGCCAGCCGCAGTTTGTTGGATGGCTCATCGGACGGTGTGAAGGCGGCGCCGGGGATAAACACGACGCCGGCGTCGATCGCCTTCTTCAGCAGGGGATAGGTGTCCACGCCGTCGGGGAGGGTCACCCAGACGAAGAAGCCGCCCTCCGGGCTGGTCCAGCTTGCGCCGTCGGGCATGTGCTCGGCCAGGGCCGCGAGCATCGCCTGGCACCGTTCGGCGTAGAGCACCCGGTAGGTCTGGATCTGGCCCTTCCAGTCGTAGTCGCGGAGGTAGGCGGACACCAGCATCTGGTTCAGCGTCGGCGGGCACAGTGTGACGGCCTCCGAGGCGAGGTAATAGCGACGCTGCAGATGCTCGGGCACCAGGGCCCAGCCGATGCGGAGGCCGGGCGCGAAGATCTTGGAGAACGAGCCCATGTAGATGACGTCGGCCGGGTTGGCCGCGCGCAGCGGTGCCAGCGGCTCGCCGTCGAACCGCAGCAGCCCATAAGGATTGTCTTCCAGCACCAGAATATTCGCCTTGCGGCATATATCCACGATCTGCTGCCGGCGGTCCTGCGCGAGCGTGATCCCGGACGGGTTGTTGAAATTGGGAATGGTGTACAGGAACTTGATGTTCTTTCCCGCGGTCTGCAGTGCCGCGATCCTTGCCTCCAGCAGTTCGGGGACCAGTCCGTGGTCATCCATCTCCACGGTTTCGACCTGGACCTGGTAGGCCTCGAAGGTGTTCAGCGCGCCGACGTAGGTGGGGTTCTCCACCAGTACTACGTCGCCCGGGTTGCAGAAGACCTTGGTGGCCACGTCCTGGGCCGACTGCGAGCCCGCCGTGATCACCACGTTCTGCGGCAGGGCGTCGAGGATGCCTTCCGCCGCCATCACCTCGCAAATCTGCTCGCGCAACTCCTCCATGCCCTGGCCTCCGCCGTACTGCAGGGCAGTGAGGCCATCATCCGCGATGATGCCGGCGGCAGTGCGGGCCAGTCGCTCCAAAGGCAGGGACTGCAGGTAGGGGCTCCCGCCGGCGAGGGAGACCAGTCCGGGCCGCATTGAGATGTCAAAAACGTCGCGGACAGCGGATTGCCTGATATTGGCGGCGCGCTCCGAGAACAGGTCCTCGTGGCGGTGTGCGGACGTGGCCGCGCGTTCGATAGCGTCAATGGCTTCTGCTGGCAGCAGCGCTGCTGCGGCATCAAGTGTTTCGTGGGTCACACCTTCAGGATACAGCCGACAGTTGCTGATAAGGCAACACTTGTTTATCAATGAGCCACGATGCGCAGGCGGAAGCTTTACGTCCGGGGGCGGAAGGGCTGGAATAGACGGATGACGACACCCCCGCAGTCCATACCGCTGGCCGCAGCATTCAGGTCACTCCACCACGGCCGCGAGCCGCTGGTCCTGGTCAATGTCTGGGATGCGGCGTCCGCGAAACTCGTGGAGGAAGCCGGGGCCGCGGCGATTGCCACCTCAAGCTCAGCCATTTCCTGGAGCATGGGCTTTCCCGACGGCAACAGGATCCCGCCAGGACTGGCAATGGCAGCACTGGCGCGGATCGTTTCGGCCACGTCGCTGCCGGTCACGGCCGACGTCGAAACGGGCTATGCCGGTGACGGCGTGGGCTATGACCTCAGCCGGCTCCGGGACACCATCCTGGCGGTGCTGGACGCGGGCGCCGTCGGCATCAACTTCGAGGACTCGGGAGATGACCCGCTCACGGATGTCGGCGAACAGTGCCGCCGCCTGAACGCGGTCCGGGAGACGGCCCAGGCTGCCGGCGTCGAACTCTTCATCAATGCCCGGACGGACACGTACCTTTCCGGCGCCTTTCCGGAGCAGGCATTTGAGGAGACGATCAGCAGGGCCGAAGCTTATCTCGCTGCCGGCGCGAGCGGAATCTTTGTCCCCGGCGTAACCGACCTGCACGTGCTGCATGAACTGTCGCGCCGCATTGATGCGCCGCTGAACGCCCTCGCCGGTGTCGGGGCGCCGTCGGTGGGTGAGCTGCACGACGCCGGCGTGCAGCGGATCAGCATCGGCGGCAACACCGCGAAGGCGGCCTATGCAACGGTGTCCCGGGTCGCCGGGGAGGTGCTCGGCGACGGCAACTGGTCGGAGCTGGCGGGGGCACGCAGCCATGCGGCCATGGACGCCCTGTTCGGCGGATAGGCCGGGACGGCGCGGCCCTATTTGAGGCTCAGGGCTTCGGCCAGCCCAACCCCGTTGACATAGACCTCCGCCCGGATGGCGCCCACGGCCGAAACCGCGGTCTGGGTCAGCTGGGCTTCGATCCGTGGAATGTCGCAGACTCCGCCCGGCCTGATGGTGCCGGCCAGGTACACCGTGACCGTGGTGCCGTCGAAGCTGCCGGAGAGGAAGTCCAGGGCGGAGCCGGACAGCGAGTTGTAGACATCCGCTATGGGTGGCTCGGACCCGTCCAGCAGCGCGCCGATGGCCGCCGGCAGCGGGTCGGCGGGGTCAGCGTTGGCGCGCCTGACCCCCACCAGGCTGTCGTTGCAGCCGAATCTGACGCCACTGCTGCCGCCGTCGTCCAGCAGGACGTAGTACGCAGTGACTGCCTGGGCTCCGGCCGTGTCGCCGCGGGGAGGGCCGCCGGGATCAGGAGCCTGACTGGACGGCGGCGGACCCTTTGCGGGCCCCGTTCCCGGGACAATGGTCTGGGCGGGGCCGGCGCTGCCCGAACCGGCGGCCGGGACCGACGTGCCTGTCGGGGGCGTGCTGCCCGGCTCCGCGCCCGCCCCATCTAAGGGGGTGCTGGCGGGTGCGCCGCCGGAAGGCGCCGGACTCGCGGCAGGGCCGCCGTTTCCAAGCGTCCCGGCGGGTGGTGCGGCCTGGGGCTGGGGGACGGGGGTCAGAGGCTCGTCCGGCTCGGCCGTCCGTTCGCTGGCAACCGTGCCGGCCGGGAAGTCGGTGCCGGCGGCGCAGGACCCCAGCCACAGCGGAAGTACCAGGGCCAGCGCCGCCGCCGTCGCCCGTTGTGTGGCACTTCGCCTGCTTGCCATCCCAGCACCGCGATTCCGTCCGGAAAGTTCCGTGCATTAACGTTACGGCGGCCCTGCGGGACAGGGAATGCCGGTGCGGTACCGGTTGGGTCAAGAGTTGGTCACGCCGGCGCACTGTTGGAGCCGGCGATGCACAGAGCCATAACGAAAGCCCCGCACACCTTGCGGCATGCGGGGCTTCCGGCGTCAGCCTAGGCGGCGGCGCGTGCAGCTTCAAGGGCGGCAAAGACACCCTGGATCTGCTCCACAACCTCAGCGTCGTCCTTCGGGTGCACCTCGGCGAAGCGGACCATGGAGCCCGGAACCGCCAGCTTGACGTCCTCAAGGATGCGGGCGCCGGCGATGCCTGCGGCCTTGCGGGCCTCGTCCTGGGCCCACACGCCGCCGAACTGGCCGAAGGCGGTACCGACGACGGCGGTGGGCTTGCCTGCCAGGGCGCCGGCGCCGAAGGGGCGGGACAGCCAGTCGATGGCATTCTTCAGGGACGCCGGCACGGTGCCGTTGTGCTCAGGGGTGACCAGGAGGAGGGTGTCGGCATCATTGGCGGCGGCGCGCAGTGCGGCGGCTGCGGGGGGCACCTGGCCTTCGACGTCGATGTCCTCGTTGTAGAACGGGATGTTGCCGAGGCTTTCGTGGATGATCACGTCAACGTGCTCCGGCGCGTTCAGCGCGATGGCCTCGGCAAGCTTCTGGTTGGTGGACTCGGCGCGGAGGCTGCCGACGAGGGTAAGGACGGTGCTCTTTGACATGGTGGCTCCTGGGTCTGGGCTGCGGCAGGTCCGCAGGCTGGGTCGGAAACTCAGGCTGTTGAGGCCTTCACCGTCTAAACGGACTACGGTCCGGATAATATTCCCGGGGTCTAGAATGTGGGATGTGAGCTTCATCCCATTGCGCCCCGGGTCCCTGTCCGGACCGGTCACCGAGCGCAGCGACGCTGCCCGGAACCGTGAGCGCCTGCTGGGGGCCGCGCGTGAACTGATCGAAGAATGCGGCGCCGACGGGCTCACCATGGACAGGCTCGCCGAGCGTGCCGGCGTGGGCAAGGGGACCGTCTTCCGCCGGTTCGGCAGCAGGGCCGGCCTCATGATGACGCTCCTCAGTGACGCCGAGGCGGACTTCCAGGCCCGGTTTATGTTCGGCCCGCCACCACTGGGACCTGGCGCTCCGGGCCTCGAGCGGCTCGTCGCCTTCGGCTCGGCCCGCATTGCCTACGTGCTGGAATACGGGGAACTTGCCCGCGCCGCCGACGAGTCCGCCCACAACCGCTTCGACGTCCCGGCGGCCGTCCTGTGGCACCGCCATATCGAGCTGCTGCTGCGGGAGGAGGGCATGGACGCGGACCCCCGCCTGATGGCCATGGCCCTGAGTGCCACGCTGGACCCGGAGCGGCTGCTGCATGCGGTCCGGGTCCATGGCATCGAACCCGGGCGGCTGGCCGAATCCTGGCGGGAACTAGTCACACGGGTGGTGCGCGGGGCGTAGATTACGCCTCAGGCCAAGCAATCGTCCAGTCAAATCAATTCCACAGAATTATTCATAACGATCTGATACGGGGCGCGTGGTTTCCGCGGCATTGCCCGGTTTTTGTCCCATTCCATGTGGTAGTTTCCTCTGGAATGTGACCCGCAACATAGTCCACCAGGGCCTGGCCGGCAACGGCTGCGGGAAGCCAGCTACCCGCTGGTGAAGAACCCGGAAGTGGCGGCGCATCCCCTGCCTGGCCGGGGACGACGGAAGGATCAAGCTCGTGATTGCACTTACGGCGAACGCCCCGGAGCCAACGCCCCGGCGTCCCCTGATACTTCAGGATGAGCACCTGGCAGCGGCGATTCAGAAGTAGCTGCCACATGCTCCGGTACCTCGCCAAGCGCGGAATCACGTATGTTTTTATGATCTTCCTGACCACTTCGGCCGGATACTTCCTGGCGGTCAGCTCCCTCAAGCCCGCGCTGCTGGAGCAGGAGCGGATTCCCCGCCCCACTCCCGAGCAGGTCGCGAACTCCATGCGCCTCAAGGGGCTGGACCCGGACCTTAGCCCGTGGGAACGCTACGTGGAATGGCTGACGGGGATCCTGACCCGGTGGGACTGGGGCCGCAGCCCCAACGGCGCCTTCATCAATGCCGAGTTTGGCGATCGGGTGTGGATCTCCACCCGCCTGTTCCTCGCCTCGATCGTCCTGACGCTCGTGATCGGCGTCGCCCTCGGTGTGTACTCGGCGGCCCGCCAGTACAAGTTCCAGGACCGCGTTATCACGTCCTACAGCTACCTCGCGTACATCGTGCCCGCACCCATCGCCTACTTCCTGGTGCAGCTGGGTGCCATTAACATCAACGAAACCGTTGGTGAGCGGATTTTCTTCGTCACGGGCATCTCGACGCCCGGCATGGAACAGGGCTGGGCCCAGTTCCTGGACATGCTGGCACACTACGCCGTGCCTACAGTGGCCATCACGCTGGTGGGCTGGGGCTCGTACCAGATCGCGCAGCGGCAATACCTGCTGGACAACGTCAACGCAGATTTCGTCCGCACTGCCCGCGCCAAGGGCCTGACGCGTAACCAGGCCATCTCCCGGCACGCCCTCCGTGTCTCCTTCATCCCCGTAGCCCAAAGCATCGCCTTCACCATCCCGGCCATTTTCGCGGGCGGCTTCTTCGCCGAGAAGATCTTTGCCTGGCCCGGCGTCGGCAGCTGGAGCATCGACGCCATCTCGCTGCAGGACGTCAACGCGGCCACGGCCACACTGGCCTACGGCTCGGTCATCTTCGCCCTGGGCGCCATCCTGGCCGACTTCGCCACCACGCTTGTTGACCCGAGAGTGAGGGTGCAGTAGCCATGACCAACCTCAACGCCGTTGACCCGGCAGCCGTGGCCCAGGACGCGCACCTGGAAAGCGCCGACGTCATCATCGGCAAATCCACCATCATTTTCCGCCGGTTCATGCGGAACAGGACCGCCGTAGCGGGCCTCCTCGTTTTCCTCGGCCTGACCCTCTTCTCCTTCGTCGGTGGGTACTTGACCCCCTGGGACAAGGAGACCATCGACCCCTTCAACATCGGGATGCCGCCCTCCGCCGACCACTATCTGGGCACCTCCCAGGCCGGAATCGACCTCTACGCCATGACCGTCGAGGGCACCCGGATCTCCATCCTCATCGGCCTGATCGTCGGCCTGGTCTCCGTCCTCATCGCCGCGGTCTACGGCTGCACCATGGCCTACTTCGGCGGCAAAGTGGACAAGGTCATGCTCTTTGTCCTCGAGGCGCTCATCATGATGCCGGCCCTTCTCGTGGTGGCGGTGGCCACCAGCGGCGGCGGGGACGGGCTCAAAAAGAACCTCCCCAGCTGGCTCCTTCTGATTATTGTGCTCCTGGTCTTTAGCTGGATGGGGACGGCCAGGCTCATCCGTTCCCTGTCCATGTCGCTGATGCAGCGGGACTTCGTCAAGGCGGCCCAGTACATGGGCGTCCCGCCCCGCAGGATTGTCTGGCGCCACCTGGTGCCCAACATCGGATCCCTTCTGGTCCTCGACATCACCCGCGGTGTCACCGGCGCCATCCTGGCCGAAGTCGCCTTCTCCTTCATCGGCATCGGCATCAAGGTCCCCGACGTCAGCCTGGGCGTGTTGATCGGCGGCGCCACGTCACAGGTCCAGACCTTCCCATGGATGTTCTGGGTCCCGCTGACGGTGATGTTCCTGCTCACCGGCTCCCTGGCCATGATGAACGACGGCCTGCGGGACGCCTTCGATCCCAGCTCCAGTTCCGCCGGCAAAACCAAGAAGAACAGCGTAAAGAAGAAGACCCCATGAGCAGCGAAACGTACCTCGAACCGGCGGACCCCGCGTCACACTCCGCCGCCGAACGGCTCCAGGTCGCGGGCCTTTATTCGCCGTCGGACGCTGTCCTGTCAGTCCGGAACCTGAACGTCCGGTTCAACTCCGAGAACGGCGTGGTGCACGCCGTCCGCGGAGTCGACTTCGACCTGATGCCGGGCAAGACCCTGGGCATAGTGGGGGAATCAGGATCCGGAAAGTCCGTCACCTCGCTGGCCATCATGGGCCTGCTGCCGCCGACGGCGGAAATCACCGGATCCGTGCGGCTGATGGGCAAGGAACTGCTGGGCCTCAACGACAAGGCGATGTGCGCCTATCGGGGCAACGACATCGCCATGGTGTTCCAGGACCCGCTCTCGTCCCTGACGCCCGTCTTTACGGTTGGCGCCCAGATCACCGAGGCCCTCACCATCCACAACCCGACGATGAGCAAGCAGGCGAAAGAAGCCCGCGCCGTCGAACTGCTGGCAATGGTGGGGATTCCCAGTCCGAAGGACAGGCTCAAGGCTTTCCCGCATGAGTTCTCCGGCGGAATGCGGCAGCGCGTCATGATCGCCATCGCCATCGCCAACAACCCTCGGGTGCTGATCGCGGATGAGCCGACGACGGCACTGGACGTCACCATCCAGGCCCAGGTGCTGGAGGTGCTTCACACGGCGCAGGAGGAGACCGGCGCCGCCGTCGTGATGATCACCCACGATCTGGGCGTGGTGGCCGGCATAGCCGACGACATCATGGTGATGTACGCTGGCAGGCCCGTGGAGTCCGGGCAGGTGGATGACATCTACTACGACCCCAGGATGCCCTACACGATGGGCCTGCTCGGGGCGGTGCCGCGCGTGGATGTGGCAGAGAAGACTTCACTGGTGCCCATCGACGGCATCCCGCCCAACCTCATCTACACACCCACCGGCTGCTCGTTCGCGCCGCGGTGCCCGCTGGTCACGGATGCCTGCAGGGACGGTGAGCCGGAACTGCTTTCCGCCGGCGGCCAGCCGGGACACAAGGCTGCCTGCATCAAATCCGAATCATTGGGCGGGGAAACAGATGTCCTGGAAATCTTCTCCGCACCGCCGGTGCCGGTGTCCCGTTTCGACGCCATCCCCCGCGGGGAGCGCGCAACGGTCCTGGAACTCAGAGACGTGCGCAAGCACTTCCCCCTGACCAAAGGTGCCCTGCTGAAGCGGCGCATCGGCACCGTCAAGGCCGTGGACGGCCTGAGCTTCGACATCCGCGAGGGCGAATGCTTCTCAATCGTGGGGGAGTCCGGCTCCGGGAAAACAACCACCCTCCTGGAAATTATGGAATTCCATAAGGACCAGGACGGCGAGGTGGTCATCGGCGGCCTGAGCAACAAGGAAGCCACCACCGGCAAGGCCAGGAGCGCCATGCGCCGCGAGCTGCAGATGGTGTTCCAGGACCCCACCGGAGCACTGGATCCCCGGTTCACGGTGTACGAGGTCCTCGCCGAACCGCTGCAGAATGCCGGCCTGGATAAACAGGCCATCAGGAAGCGGATCATGGAACTGATGAAGCTGGTGGGCCTGCAGCCCGACCACGTCAACCGGTTCCCCAACCAGTTCTCAGGCGGCCAGCGGCAACGCGTGGGCATTGCCCGTGCACTTGCCGTGAACCCAAAGCTTGTGGTCCTCGACGAGCCGGTGTCCGCGCTGGACGTTTCCGTCCAGGCCGGCGTCATCAACCTGCTGGACCAGCTGCGCGCCGAGCTGGGACTCAGCTACCTGATGGTTGCCCATGACCTCTCGGTGGTCCGGCACATTTCCAACCGGGTGGCCGTGATGTATCTGGGCAAGATCGTGGAGATCGGTGAGGTGGACCGGGTCTTTGGCAACCCCCGCCATCCCTACACGCGGGCGCTGTTGTCAGCGATTCCTGTGCCGGATCCGCAACTGGAGCGGACCCGGGAGCGCATCATCCTCCAGGGCGACCTTCCGTCCCCCCTCGATGCGCCCAAGGGCTGCAACTTCGCCACCCGCTGCCCCGTCTTCGCGGCGCTTCCCGCGGCGAAGCAGGAGAAGTGCCTCACCCTGGAACCGCCCTTGGAATCCGTTCCGGCCTTGGCCGCGGTGGAGGCCCTGGAAGCTGGCCCGGTGCCGCCGGCGGACCAGCAGTTCGCCTGCTTCTTCCCGGACGGCGAGCTGGCCGAGGACATGCTGGTGGTCCACGAAACGGCGGAACCCCATGCACCCTAGATTTTTTCGACCCATCACAAGCACCACTCGCACGAATGAAGGGAACACCATGAAGAACCTGACCAGGATTGGGGGAGCGGCGGCTGTAGCTGCAGCTCTGGCGCTGACGGCCTGAGGGGGCGGTGGCACACCCACGGGACCGGAAACGGCGAAGGGACAGGGGGCGGGCAGCGACCTCTCCAAGCTCATCAGCATCAACGAGAAGCCAGCGGCCGACCTCGAGCCGGGCGGCAAGGTCACCCTGCCGCTGGGAAGCATCGGGCCGGACTTCAATGGCTTCTCGAACAACGGCAACAGCTCGGATAACTCCGCCCTGATGATCCCCATGAATCCGGCAGCCGTGAGCAGCGGCGGCATCGGTGGCTGCTGGAAGCTGGACTTCCTCGGCAAGGCAACCCCCAACAAGGACTTCTGCGAATCCGTGGAGAGCGAAGTGGTGGACGGCACGCAGACCATCACCATCAAGGTCAACGACAAAGCCACCTACAACGACGGTACCCCGATCGACGTCAAGGCCTTCCAGAACACCTGGAACATCCTCAAGAGCCCCGACGCAGGCTACGACATCGTCACTTCCGGAGCGTACGAGTTCGTGACGTCGGTGGAAGCCGGAAGCAGCGACAAGGAAGTCATCATCAAGACCAGCCGGCCGGTGTATCCGCTCGAGGACCTCTTCTTCGGCCTGATCCACCCGGCGGTTAACAGCCCCCAGGTCTTCAATGAAGGTTTCGTGGGCGAGCTGCACCCGGAATGGATGGCGGGCCCGTTCAAGCTGGACCAGTACGATGCAGCAGCCAAGACCGTGACGCTCGTTCCGAACGAGAAGTGGTGGGGCAACAAGCCGGT
>DATCVX010000123.1:0-3150 GCA_036566705.1 Arthrobacter sp.
GCTTTGAGCCGGACCTGCAGTGGGAGCGCTTCGCGCGCGCCGTGGTGGGCATTGCCGAAAAGCTGGACGTCAACCTGGTGACGTGGATCCACTCCATTCCCATGCCGGTGCCGCACACGCGCCCGGTCGGCGTCACCGTCCATGGGAACCGGCCGGACCTGATCGAGGGCATCTCGGTGTGGAAGCCCACCGTGGAAGTCCCCGCGGCAGTTGGCCATATCCTGGAACTGCGGCTGGTCGAGGCCGGGCGCAACGTCGCCGGCTATGTGATCCACGTTCCGCACTACCTCGCCGAGGCTGAATACCCCACCGCCGCTGTGGCCGGCCTGGAATACCTCGGCGCAGCGACGTCGCTGATGCTGCCCACGGACCGGCTTCGCGAAGCCGGCCGGGAAGTCAGCCGCCAGATTGCCGAGCAGATCGATGCGTCCGAGGACGTCCAGCAGGTTGTTTCCCGCCTCGAATCCCGTTACGACGAGAAAGCGGAGGGAACCGTCCGCAGGTCGCTGCTTGCCGATGAGAACGACAACCTCCCCAACGGTGATCAGCTGGGTGCCGCCGTCGAGGCCTACCTGGCCCGCGAAAATCCCGGCAAGTAGCATTCCGGTGCCTGTCCGCCTGGCGGCCCCACGCCTGGCGGGCGTTGCCGCCCGGGCATAATGGGGGAGTGACTGCACCCCGCGCCTGGCTGATCTGGACCATCGGAATCTTCGCGTATCTGATAGCCGTCTCGCAGCGGACCTCCTTCGGCGTGGTGGGACTTGAGGCCACCGAGCGGTTCCACGCAAGCGCCTCGGCCATCTCCTTCTTCACTGTCCTCCAGCTCCTGGTCTACGCCGGTCTCCAGATCCCGGTGGGCGTCCTCGTGGACCGGTTCGGCTCACGGGCCATGATTGCCGGCGGTGCGGTCCTCATGGGTCTCGGTCAGCTCCAGCTCGCGTTCGCCGACAGCATCCCCGGCGGTGTGCTGGGGAGGGTGCTGGTGGGCGCCGGCGATGCCATGACGTTCATCTCCGTCATCCGCCTGATCCCTTTGTGGTTCGCCCCGGCGCGGGTGCCCCTGGTCACGCAGCTGACCGGCATGTCCGGACAGCTGGGACAGCTGTTCAGCGTTGTCCCGTTTGCATTGGTCCTGCATTCGGCCGGCTGGACCCCGGCGTTCCTGATGCTTGCCGGGATGTCCGGTCTCGCCGTCGTTCTTGTCCTGCTGTTCCTGCTCGATGTCCCGCCGGGCACCCCGCGGCCCCAGGCGCAGCAGGGGCTGAAGGCAACCGGAGCCTCGCTCGCGCGGGCCTGGCGCCAGCCGGGCACCCGGCTGGGAATGTGGAGCCACTTCACCATCCAGTTCAGCGGCACAGTGTTTGCCATGACCTGGGGCTACCCCTTCCTCATCTCCGGCCAGGGGCTCGATGCCGGAACCGTCGCTGCCCTGATGGCGCTCTATGTGGCCGCCGCCATGGCCGTGGGACCCTTCATCGGACGCTTTGTGTCGCGGCACCCGCTGCGGCGCTCCACCATGGTCCTGCTCATCGCGGCTGCCACGGCAGCAGCATGGGCCGCGGTACTGCTGACGCCGGGCCGCTCGCCGCTGTGGCTATTGGCCGGGCTGGTGGTGGTCCTGGCCATCGGCGGTCCGGGTTCGATGATCGGCTTCGACTTCGCCCGGACGTTCAACCCCGCGCACCGGATCGGCACGGCCACGGGCATCGTCAACGTAGGCGGCTTCATCGCCGCGCTGGTGGCGATTTTCCTGATCGGGCTGGTGCTGGACATCCTGTACGCCAGCGGGTACTCCAACGGCGTCCTCTACGGGCTGGAACCGTTCCGGATCGCGCTGTGCGTCCAGTTCCTGCTCATCGGTATCGGCGTCTCGGCGACGTTGGCCTCCCGGCGGAAGGTGCGCCGGCAGATGGCCGCACAGGGTGTCGTTGTTCCACCGCTCCTGCGGGCCCTCGCCCGGCAGCGGCGGGAAAACCTGGCCCGGAAGAAGCAGCGGACACCCGCCGACGACGACTGACACTCTTCCTCAACAGACCGTTTTTCACACATGGCGGAATCAGCGCCTGACAGGGTGCAGCGCGCCGTCCAAAGCTGGAGGCATGACTCCTCCAGAACACCTCACCGTCCACTGCCCCGAGGACATCCTTGGGTTCATTCCGCACTCCCTCGGGTACTGGCCGGCTGACAGCCTGGTGGCCATGACGCTCCAGGGCAAACGCCTCGGGGCCACGCTCCGTCTCGACCTGCCCGGCCCCGAGGTCCTTGCGGACCCGAAGAAGTTTGCCGGCACGGTCCGGGACTACCTGCGCGCTGACCGGCACGCTGACGCCTCGTTGCTGGTGTTCTTCACCAACGAGGGCTGGATGGACGGCTGCCCGGGCTCGGTCCAGACCTATACGGGGCTGCTGGCATCGCTGCAGGCAGTGCTTGGCAGCGCCGGGATGCCCGTCCGGGACGCCTGGTATGTGGGCGATTCGTACTGGCGCGACGCCTACTGCACGGACCAATCCTGCTGCCCCCTGCCGGGCCGTCCCACCACAGACATTTTGGACAGCAGGCTCAATGCCGAAATGGTCTTCCGCGGGAGCAGCGTGGGGCCGGCCCCGGAGGAACAGCGTCCCGCGCCTGTCGCCATGTCGTCGGAGGACATGACCCGGCTGCGTGCAGCCGAAGCGGCGTGGATGGTCCCGCTGGATCTCCGCCGGGGCAGCAGGGAACAGTTCGACGCGCTCCTTGACTCCTGGGAACCGCTGTTCCGTTCAGGGCAGTGCCCGGCCGACCCGCTCGCCCAGGGCTTCCTTCGCGCGTCACTGCGCGTACCTTCCTGGCGGGACGCGGTGCTGGTGATGGCCGCCGCGGGCAGGACTGCCGCCTGCGCCGGCGCGGATCACTTTGGGATTTTTGACTCCGAATGCCGGCTGGCGCCAGTGCGTCCGCGGGCCTCCGGTGTGCAGGACACCGGGTCCGGCCCCGGACCTGTCTTGCCCGATGAGGTCCCGTATCCGGAGTCCGCAGTGCCGGGATACGGCGAGGTCCTGCTGGGCCTGGAGCCGCCCGTGCCGAACTGGACCAGCATGAACAACCTGGACCGCGTCCTCGAGCAGCTGGCAGCCGGTGGCGGGCACGCCGCCGCAGCGGCGCTCTCGGGGC
>DATCVX010000124.1:0-2214 GCA_036566705.1 Arthrobacter sp.
GTGGTGGCCGGGCTCGCCCAGGCGGGCCACGAGGTCATCTCCGTGGACCGCGACACCATCCCGGCGGACCAGCTGCCGGCCGGCGTCGTGCAGGAAACCGGCGACCTGCTGGCCCCGGGCGAGGCCTTGCGCCTCCTCCGCGAAACCCAGCCCGACGCCGTCATCCACCTCGCCGCGATCGCCGTGCCGTTCAGTGCCCCGGAAGAGATTATCTTCGGCACCAACACCCGCCTGGCGTTCGCTGTCGTCAGCGCCGCCACGGAACTGGGCATCGGCAAGATTGTCACGGCCAGCAGCCCCACCGCCTTGGGTTACGGCTGCCCCGCCGGCTGGCTGCCGGACAGTTTCCCGCTGGATGAGCGGACCACGCCGAAGCCGTGGAATGCCTACGCGCTGTCCAAGCTGATCGCCGAACAGACCGTGGAGATGTTCGCCGCAGCGCAGGGGGAGAAGATCCGCTACGCCGCCTTCCGGCCCTGCTACGTCATCTCGCCGGAGGAATGGGAAGGCGCGCCCACCCAGCAGGGCCACACCGTGGCCGAACGCCTGGCCGACCCCGCCCTGTCAGCCCCGGCGCTGTTCAACTACGTGGACGCCCGCGACGTGGCCGAGTTCCTGGACGTGCTCCTGCAGAAGATGGACTCCATCCCCAACGGGGAAACCTTCTTCGTCGGAGCCGCGGACGCCCTGGCCACGGCACCGTTGGCCGAACTGATGCCGCGCTTCCTGCCCGGCAGCGACGCCCTGGCCGCCGGCCTGACCGGCACCAGCCCGGCCTTCTCCATCGCCAAGGCCCGCGAACTGCTGGGCTGGGAGCCCAAGCGCAGCTGGCGGACCGAACTGAAAACCAACACCAACCTCAACGACGAGACATCCGCCGCACTGGTCACAGCCGGAGCCGGATCCAAGGAGACACTATGAAATTCGACGGCGTACTGTTTTTCCCCGTCACCCCGTTCACGCCGGAAGGCGCTGTGGATGTGGAGCTCCTCAAAGAGCACATTGCTTCGCGGCTTCCGTTCGGGCCCGGCGGCGTGTTCCCCGCCTGCGGCACCGGCGAGTTCCACGCCCTGAGCATCGATGAGGTGCGCACCGTGGTGACCGCCGCCGTCGAGGTTGTGGCAGGCAAGGTTCCCGTGGTGGCCGGAGCCGGTGGACCCCTGGGCCACGCCCTGGCTGCCGCCCGGGTTGCCGAGGAAGCCGGCGCCGACGCCCTCCTTGTCCTGCCGCCGTACCTGGTCACCGGACCCACTGACGGCCTGGTGGCCTACATTGAGGCAATTGCGGACGCCAGCAGCCTCCCCGTGATCGTCTACCACCGCGGCAACGCCAAGTTCACCGCCGCCTCCATGGCACGGCTCGCCGCCAACCCCAAGGTGATCGGCTTCAAGGACGGACTCGGCGACGTTGGCCTGGCCCAGGAGATCGTCTCCGCCGTCCGCGCCACCGGACGCGAGGACTTCGCCTTCTTCAACGGCCTGCTGACCGCCGAACTGACACAGGGTGCCTACCGCGGACTAGGCATCCCGCTCTACTCCTCGGCGGCATTCGCCATGGCACCGGAGATCGCCAAGGCGTACTACGACGCCTACATGTCCGGCGACGAGGAGCGCCGCAACGCCCTGCTGGAGGGCTTCTACGCTCCTCTGGTGCGGCTACGCGACCAGACTCCCGGCTTCGGCGTCTCGCTGATCAAGGCTGGCCTGCGGCTCGGCGGAATGGCTGTTGGCGGCGTCCGCCCGCCGCTGGTGGACCCCACCGAGGACCAGCTGGTCCAGCTGAAGTCCATCCTGGCCAAGGGCTACGAGCTGGCCGGCCGCTGATGAGTGCGCCCGCCGTCGAAGCCGTCCGGACCGCGCCGCGCATCACCGGACTCACCACCCGACTCCTGACTGTGCCGCTGCGGCGCAGCTGGGGAGCGGACGCGCCGGAAAACCATGTGATCGTCACGGAGATCCAGACGGACGACTGCGGCGCGGGGCACGGTTTTTCGTGGACGCCCACCATCGGCCCGCAGGCCGTCAAGGCCCTCCTCGACCACGACATCGCACCTTTCGTCACGGGGCTACCCGCCCATCCCGAGACGGTGTGGGATGCGTTGTGGAAGCGGCTGCATGAGGCCGGCGGCGGGGGACTGACCACCATCGCCATGGCCGGCGTCGACCTCGCCCTCTGGGACCTCCAGGCCCGCCGCGCGCAGACGTCCGTGACCGG
>DATCVX010000125.1:0-9385 GCA_036566705.1 Arthrobacter sp.
ATCATTTCGGCCAGCGCTTCGTCATCGTCAACTACCAGAATGCGTGCCTTCATAGTTATATATTCCCTTATTGCCCACCCTTTGTCCTGTTGATCGCCGCCACGGCATGGCGCAACGCTATGACGCCCGACGCCTGAACTATAGGCTGGGAGCGTGCCGGCCCTTGCCGGACGCCTTCGCCGCTGAACTGCGGGAACGGCGCCCGACTGCAAGCGTCCGGTTCCATCCGGGGGAAGGAACAGGTTGTCACAACAGGATCCGAACATGCAGCAGCCGCCACCGGGCGGCGGGCCGCCATGGCAGCCGCCGCCCGGTTCCGGCCAGCCCCAGTGGGGCGCCCAGCCTGTGTGGGGCCAGCCCGCCGGCCCGGCGCATCAGCCACAGTGGGGACAGCCGCCCTACAACCCCTACGGCGGTCCGGCGCCCTACCGGCAGCCGCAGTACATTGCCCCGCCCAAGCCCGGCATCATTCCGTTGCGGCCGCTGATGTTCGGCGAAATCATCGACGGCTCCTTC
This sequence comes from Arthrobacter sp., assembly GCA_036566705.1. Lineage (GTDB taxonomy): Bacteria > Actinomycetota > Actinomycetes > Actinomycetales > Micrococcaceae > Arthrobacter. The sequence continues at coordinate 517 of DATCVX010000125.1, forward strand.
CAGACCATCAGGCGCAACGCCCGGGCAATGTTGGGAGCGGCACTGCTGGCGCAGTCCCTGGCGGTAGTCCTCGCGGCCGTCCTCACCGCAGGTTCCGTCGCCTCGGCGGCTTCGCTGGAAACCTGGATCGAAAGCCTCAACGAGCAGGACATGGTCTCCATGGGCCTCACCGTCCTTGCCGCAGTCCTTCTGGTGGCGGTCCTGACCGTGTTCCTTGCGGCAGTCCTGCAGGGCGCCATGGTGGTTCCGGTGGCCCGTTCGGTCCTGAACCGCACCACAGGCTTCCGGCTGATGTGGGCGCTGGCCCGGTCCCGTGCCGGTGCGCTGATCAGGCTGGCCTGCCTGATGGTCCTGGGCTGGCTCGTGGGCGCGGCCCTGTTTGTGGGACTGATGGTCCTCGTGATCGCTGCGTTGGGCGGAATCGGCGCCCTGATCCTGATCCCGCTCGGCCTTGGCGGCATCGCCCTGTCGGCCTGGATCTACATCAAGATCCTGGTGGCGCCCGCAGCGGTGGTGATCGAGGAGCTGGGCGCCGTGGACGGACTCCGCAGATCGTGGGAGCTGACCCGCAGCAATTGGTGGCGGATCCTGGGAATCACCCTCGTGGTTTCAATCATGGTCGGCATCATCGCGCAGGTGGTGACCATCCCCGTGAGCCTGCTTCCGGCGTTCTATACATCCGTGGTTTCACCCCACGGCGGCCCCGACGAGGCAATTGCGGCAGGAGTGGCCATCGCCCTCGCAACCGCGGTCATCAGCGCCCTTGTCGGCGCCGTCGGTTATGCCTTCCAGACAGCAGTGATGGCACTGCTTTACCTGGACCTGCGGATGAGGAAGGACGGTCTGGACATCGCGCTCCTGCGCCTGATGGAATCCGGAACCGACCCCGACGGCGTTCCCGGCAGGGGCATCCCGGTATTCGGCGGGCCTGCACAGGGCGGCCCGGCCCACAGCGCCGGCCCCGTTTATCGTGCCTGGCCCGATGTCCGCTGAACCTCCTGTCCTGCCCGACGCCGACGAGGCCCGCCGCTGGGCCGCCGAAGAGCTGGCCAAGCCCGAGTACCGGAGCGCCGAGCCTGGCTGGGTGGATGAACTCTGGCGCGGCTTCCTGGACTGGCTGGCCTCACTGGAGGGCCCGGCCGGTGTGGAAGGAAATGTGGCAGCGCCGCTGACCGGGGTGGTCATCGCCGTGCTGATCGCCGCCGCCATTATCGTGGCGCGTCCCCGCCTGAACGCCCGGACGAAAAATGCAGCAGAGGTGTTCGACGGCGACACGTCCGTGGGTGCCTCGGACTACCGGGGAAGCGCCGCAGCCGCGGCGGACCGGGGAGACTGGGGCACCGCCGTCGTGCACTGCTTCCGCGCGCTGGTCCGCGCGGCCGAGGACCGGAACATCCTGGACGTCCGGCCGGGCAGGACTGCGGATGAAGTGGCTCGCGAACTTGCCGGCGTTTTTGTTCCCGAGGCCCGGCGGCTCGACCGGGCCGCCAGGACGTTCGACCGGATCCGCTACGGCCACGGCAGCGCAGGGCGTGCCGATTACGAAGCGATGACAGCTCTCGATGCTTCGCTGCAGTCCCTGAAACCTGGCAGCGCTCCGGTTTACCCGGCGGTTGCGCCATGACATCGGACCCCGGCGCCGTCACCGCAGCCGCGTCCGGTGATGCGTCCAACGCGCCGCTGCCCGCCAGGCCGCTGCGCTGGCTCCGGCGCCACCGCGGCCCGGCAGCGGCGGCTGCGGTGTTCGCCGTCGCGCTGGCGGTCACCATCCTTACCCAGCTGGCCCCAAAAGGTGACTCGGTTCCGCTGTCCATCCACAACGCAGGGCCAGATGGCGGCAGGGCGGTGAGCGAGATCCTGGGCCGCCACGGGGTTAATGTGGACAGCGCCGATTCGTTTGGTGCCGCAGTTGCTGCCCTCCAGGCCACCCCGGATTCAACGCTGCTGCTGTACGACCGGAACGGCTTCCTCGACGCGTCCCAGCTGGAACGGTTGGCCGTCGAGGCGACACGCGTAGTGCTGGTCACGCCGCGGTTCAACACCCTGAGGGCGCTGGACGCCGGAATCAGCCAGGCAGGCGTTGTGCCGGAGACATCTCCAGCCTTGGAGCCCGGCTGTTGGAACGACGATGCTGTAACGGCTGGAACAGTTTCCGGGGAGTCCGGGTTCCTGTACGGCGACGAGGGCGGGGGCACTGTGTGCTACCGGCCGCCGGGTTCAGAAGCCGGCCTGCTCGCGTCCACCGAAGACGGCACCCTGACAGTCCTGGGAAGCACCGCCCTGATCAGCAACGCCGGGCTCGACAAGCATGGACATTCAGCCCTTGCGCTCCGGACGCTCGGCGGTTCCGGGGAGCTGGTCTGGTACCTTCCCGGACTCGGCGACGTGAGTGGCGCCGGGTCGCCGCAAACGCTCAGTGAACTCGCTCCCGGCTGGGTGCCGTTCCTGGGCCCCTGGCTGGTCTTCGTCGCTGTCCTGGCCATGGTCTGGCGCGGCCGCCGCTTTGGTCCACTGGTCTTTGAACCACTGCCCGTCGTGGTCAAGGCCGCGGAAACGGCGGAGGGCCGGGCACGGCTCTATCACGATTCGCACGCGGTGGACCGTGCCAGGGACAACCTCCGGGCAGGTACGTTGGTCAGGCTGGCGAAGGGACTCAGGCTGGGACCGGACGCATCGGCCGACGACGTTGCCGGGGCCGTGGCGCGTCTTGTGAACCGGCCGGAGGACAGCGCCCGGGAACTGATCAATGAACGGCCCCCGAACGAATCCAGGCTGGTGCGATGGTCCCAGGAGCTGGACGAACTAGAGAATGAGGTTAGGACCCGATGAACGAACAGCTCCGCGGCCCCCAGATCCTGGAACCCATGCACCACGATCCCGCGCGGCAGGCCCTCCTGGATGTCCGGAACGAGGTGGCCAAGGCCGTGGTTGGCCAGGACTCCACCGTCACCGGGATGCTGATCGCCCTCCTCGCACAGGGACATGTGCTGCTGGAGGGTGTGCCGGGCGTGGCCAAGACGCTGCTGGTGCGTGCCCTTTCCGCGTCGCTGAGCCTGGACACCAAACGGGTGCAGTTCACGCCGGACCTGATGCCCGGCGATGTCACCGGATCGCTGGTCTATGACTCGCACACTTCCGGGTTCAGCTTCCGCGAAGGCCCGGTATTCACCAACATCCTGCTCGCGGACGAAATCAACCGCACACCGCCCAAAACGCAGGCCTCGCTGTTGGAAGCCATGGAAGAGCGGCAGGTATCGGTGGACGGAGTGTCCCGGCCATTGCCGGCACCGTTCCTCGTGGCGGCAACACAGAATCCGGTGGAATACGAGGGAACGTACCCTCTGCCTGAGGCCCAACTGGACCGCTTCCTGCTCAAGCTCACCATGCCGCTACCAAACCGTACGGAGGAGATGGAGGTCATCCGCCGTCACGCTTCAGGGTTCAGCCCCCGTGACCTGGCCGGCGCCGGCGTCCGGGCGGTCGCCGGCGCGCAGGACCTTGAGCGCGCGCGGCAGGCCGTCGCCAACGTGGCCGTCGAACCCGAAATCATCGGCTATATCGTGGACCTCGTCCGGGCCACCAGGTCCGCACCTTCATTCCAGCTGGGGGTGTCACCCCGCGGGGCCACAGCCCTCCTGAACACTTCGCGGGCGTGGGCCTGGCTATCCGGACGGGCATTTATCACACCGGACGACGTCAAGGCACTGGCTTTGCCCTGCCTGCGACACAGGGTGGCACTGCATCCTGAGGCCCAGATGGACGGTGTCCGGGCGGATGACGTCCTGACCGGCATCCTGGCTTCAGTGCCCGTCCCCCGCTGACCGGGATGGCATTGTCCGGGCGTTTTGTGGTCCTGGCCCTGTTGGGGCTGGTGCCGGTGCTGCTGCTACCCGGGTGGTGGACGGTCCTGGGCGTCATCGCGGTGCTGGCGGGCCTTCTGGGCCTCGAGCTCGGCCTTGCGGCATCCCTGCGCACCATCGATGTCGAGCGCGCGGATCCCGGCCATGTGGCGCTCAACGGCACAGCCCACTCGGTCCTGACGGTCCGGAACCAGGGCGGGCGCCGGCTCCGCGGGCTCATTCGGGATGCCTGGCAGCCCTCGGCCGGGGCGCAGAACGCTGTCCAGCCGATGGACATACCGGCCGGCGAGCGCCGCCGCGCGGACGTGACACTCCGTCCGGTCCGGCGGGGCGACTTGAAGGCCCCGCACGTCAGCCTCCGTTCCTATGGGCCGCTACGGCTTGCAGCCCGCCAGCGCACGGTGCCGTGCCCCGGCACCCTCCGCGTCCTGCCGCCGTTCCACTCCCGCCGGCATCTGCCGTCCAAGCTGCGGAAACTGCGGGAACTGGACGGTAAGGCGGCTGTGCAGATCCGGGGTGCCGGCACCGAGTTCGATTCGCTCCGGGACTATGTGCGCGGTGACGACGTCCGCTCGATTGACTGGCGGGCAACCGCCCGGCGTTCCGCCGTCGTGGTCCGGACGTGGCGGCCGGAACGGGACCGGCGCGTGGTCATTGTGCTTGACACTTCGCGCACCTCGGCGGCACGGATTGACGACGAACCACGCCTGGACACCGGGATGGAGGCCGCCCTGCTGCTGGCCGTCCTGGCCGAACGCGGCGGTGACCGGGTTGATTTCCTGGCCTTCGACCGGCGCCCCCGGGCACGGGCGGGATCGGCGGCGTCGGGGAACCTCCTGGGCCAGCTGGTGCAGGCGATGGCCCCCCTCGAAGCCGAATTGATCGAAATGGACTGGCAGGGCATCCCGGGGCAGGTCAGGGCCGTCTCGGCCCACCGGTCGCTGGTGGTCCTCCTGACGACCCTTGACGGCGGCGCCCCGGAGGAGGGGCTTATCCCCGTGGCCGCCCGGCTGGCCCGCCAGCACGTTGTGGTGGTGGCAGCCGTGCGTGATCCGCTGCTGGGACAAATGCTCAAGGAGCGGGACACAGCCGCCGGGGTCTTCCGTGCCGCTGCCGCCGAACGTGCCCTGCTGGAGCGCGAAGCCGTCAGCGTCCAGCTGCGCCAACACGGAGTGGAAGTGGTGGATGCCGAACCGCACCAGCTTCCGCCCCGTCTGGCGGACATATACATGCGGCTGAAGGCTGCAGGTAGATTGTGAGATCACGGAAAGCGCCGGCGCCGTCCAGCCATCAGGAGGTCATGATGAATGTTCCCATCTACCGGCAGGCACTGGGTGCGGATTTCGACCGGCTGCAGCCTGAACTCCAGGACTACTTTTCGCTGGTGCCCGGTTCAGGACAGTACGGCATCGGCGAAGGCGTGTTCGACGTCGTCGGCTGCCGGCAGCGCTGGCTGAGGCCGCTGCTGCAACTGACTTCCGGGGAGGAGGCGTTCTTCCCCGAGTATGGCGAGCGTATTCCGTTCCGGATCGAAAACCACGCCCACGAGGATCCGTTCGGACGCTCCAGCCTGACGGCCCGGCGCGAGATCAGGTTCCCAGGCCGGACCCGGATCTTCCAGGACACCACCAGCGTGGCAGATTCGGCGGACGGCCCCCGGCTGGTGGACTACGTGGGCAGGTTCCGCAGGCTGGTGACCGATCTGAACCTCAGCGTCACGCCGGCGGGCAGGCTCAGGGGTGTCTCCCAGGCCTCCCGGCTGTTCCTCGGCCCCCTCCGGATCCCGCTTCCCCAGGCACTCGACGCCAAGGCGTACGCCGAACAGTGGTGGGACCCCGCCGGCGGGGAACACGGCAAACACCGGATCCAGGTGAAAGTCATTCAGCCGCAGATTGGCCTGGTCCTGGTGTACGCGGGGAGTTTCGACTACCGGCTGCGTCCCTACTCGGGCGGCAGCTCCGCCCGGAGCTTCCTGCCCCGCTACGCGCACCCTGAACGCTGGGAGGACCGGACCTGACAGGCTGGCCGGCCTGGCAGACGCCTGCCTGTTCCTAGCCGAGCGCGAGCTGGTTCAGCCCGTCGGCCACCTGGGTAAGGCGGGTGAGCGCGGCGGTGGCCGACGCCGGGGATTGTCCGGCGAGCCCGGCGGCCGGCGTGACACGCAAGGTGCGCAAGGACGACGCCGGCAAGCCCAGCTGGTGCCACGGCCTCGCAACGGATTCGACGACGTCGGCAACCCTGGGCAGGGTGCCCGTGCCGGCGTCCAAGGCGCCGGCCCAAAGGCGTTTGCCTCCCTCAACGGCGCCGGCGAGCTGCTCCCACTGGCGCGACGTCAGGGCTTTGAGGGGCACGGCAATGCCGTCAGCGCCGGCGGCGAGGATCCGGTCGAACGGGGCCTCAATCTCCGGTACGGCAACAATGATCTCGGCGGCACCGGCTTCCCGAAGGGCAGAAACCACCAGGGCCCACGACTCCGTAGCTTCCTGCCCGGCCACTGCACGCAGGGTGCGGTACCCGCTGGACGTCGGAATGGTGCCGGCCAGGACGGCAGCGATGTCGGGCTCGTCGAGCTGGACCACCAGCCGGGCCCCGGGCACGGCCGCGGAAACCCGGGACAGGTAGCTTCCCACGCCGGCAGCGAGGGAGGCTGCCACATCGCGGCGGGCACCGTAGTCAAGGAGTGCGCGTTCGCCGTTATGCAGATGGAGGCCGGCTGCGAGCGTCATCGGTCCCACCAGCTGTACCTTCAGCTCAGTGGCCGGGCTGTCCTCAGCCCCGGCGACGTCCGCGAGGACATTGATATCCGTCGACAACGCCGACGCGGCCCGCCGGAAATCCTTGCCGGGCCGGTCCACCAGCCGCCAGCCGAAGGGCTGGACATCCACGGCCATCTCGACCAGGAGCGACGCCGTCCGGCCCAGCGCATCGGAGCCCACCCCGCGGTCCGGGAGTTCGGCGAGGAACGGCAGGTGCGGGCTGCCGAGTTCCCCGCGGATAATACGCGCGGCCTCGGCTGGGTCCTCCCCCGGCCAGGCACCCAGCCCGGTAGCGGTGACCTCCAGCGGTCCGGCGGCCGCGAGGTTTGATTCCGCTTCGTTCCCGTTTGGTTCCTGCCGGCTGGTTGCCCTCACGCTACGACGGACGCCTGGGGCCCGGACGGGATACCGGCTTCACGGGAGGCCTGGCCTGCCCGGTCGGCTTCCTGGTTTCCGGCGGCCGCCTGATGGTCCTCGGCGATGGCTTCGTGGTGGCGGATGACTTCGCCGATGATGAAGTTGAGGAACTTCTCCGCGAAGGCCGGATCAAGATGGGCGTCCTCGGCCAGGCGCCGCAGCCGGGCAATCTGGGCCGTTTCCCGGCCGGGATCTCCTGCCGGGAGGCGGTGGGCGGCCTTCAGGAAGCCAACTTTCTGCGTGGCCTTGAACCGCTCCGCGAGGAGGTAGACCAGCGTGGCATCGATGTTGTCGATGCTGGAGCGGATGGACAGCAGTTCCGCCATCACCGAGTTGTCCACCTGTCCGGCCAGTGAGCTGGCGGCGGCGTCGTAGGATTCGGAATCAGGAACGTCGTGGTTGTGCTGCGTCATGGTCCAAGTCTATGGGCAGGCGCGGAAATCCCTTGCGGTGTTAAGCACCCGCCGCAACCATCCCGCCGTCGTACTTCCGGGCCGGCGGACGGCACCAGCGCGGACGGACACCCCGGCCTGCCCAGGCGGGGTGTCCGTCCGCGGTGGCGGATTGTCAGATTCCGAGCAGCGCCCGGTGTTCTTCGCGGCGGCGCGCCTGTTCCTCCGGATCGGGGACCGGGAGCGAGGCGATGAGCCGTTTGGTGTAATCGTGCTGCGGCGCCCCCATGACCTGGCTGCCGATCCCCTGTTCCACGAGTTTCCCCTTGTACAGGACTCCGATCCATTGCGACAGGATGTCCACCACGGCGAGATCGTGGCTGATGAACAGCGCCGCGAACCCGAATTCGGCCTGGATCTCCTTGAAGAGTTCCAGGACCTTGGCCTGCACCGACACGTCCAGGGCAGACGTCGGTTCATCCGCGATCAGCAGCTTCGGGTTCAGGATGAGCGCCCGCGCCAGGGAGGCCCGTTGGCGTTGCCCGCCGGAGAGCTCGTGCGGGTACCTTGCCGCATACGACGCCGGCAACTGGACTGACTCGAGCAGCTCACCGACGCGTTTGCGCGCCTGCGCCGGGCTCGGGTTGGTGTGGATCATCATCGGCTCCGCGACGCAGTCGCCGATAGTCAGTTGGGGGTTGAAGGACGCGGCCGGATCCTGGAAAACGAAACCGATATCCTTCCGCAGCGGCTTGAATGTCCGCTCCTTAAAGTTCAGCATTTCGTAGCCCAGCACCTTCAGGCTGCCGCCGGTAGTCCGGTTGAGCCCCGCGATGGCCCTGCCGATGGTGGTTTTTCCGGAACCCGACTCGCCCACAAGCCCGAACACTTCCCCTTCGGACACGGTAAAGCTGACCCCGTCGACGGCCTTGAAGGAGGGGGTCCCCAGCCGGCCCGGGTACTCGATGGTCAGGTTGGTCGCCTCCACCAGGACCTTTGCCTTTTGGTGGGCCCGCTCCGTCATTCCTTCCGACGCGGAGTTGTGTCCCAGGTGGGGCACGGCGGCCAGCAGCTTCTTTGTGTAATCCTGCTTTGGCTCGGCGAACAACACCCGCACCGGCGCCTCTTCAACGACGTCTCCCTGGTACATCACCACGACGCGATCGGCGAGGTCAGCCACCACGCCCATGTTGTGGGTGATCAGCACAATGGAGGTCCCGTACTTGTCCCTGAGGTCCCGCAGCAACTGCAGGATTTCCGCCTGGACGGTGACGTCCAGGGCAGTGGTGGGTTCATCGGCCACAATCAGCCCGGGGTTCAGTGCGAGCGCGGCGGCGATAACAACGCGCTGCTTCTGGCCGCCGGAGAACTGGTGCGGGTAGTAGTTGACCCTGTGTTCAGGATCGGGGATCCCCACTTTGCGCAGCGCCTCGATGGCACGGGC
>DATCVX010000126.1:0-3311 GCA_036566705.1 Arthrobacter sp.
CACCATGTCATGGGCCGGCGAAACCGACGAACAGGACGCCACTGAATTGCTCCGGACGTTCGTGGACGCGGGCGGCAGGCACATCGACACGGCGGCGTCCTACGCCGACGGAAAGTCGGAGGCCCTGATCGGCTCCCTGCTTGGGGACGTCGTTTCCCGCACCGAAGTCTCCATCTCCACCAAAGCCGGAATTTCGACGCCGGATGGCCGGCGGACCGTGGACACGTCGCGGAACGCGATGCTGTCCGGGCTCGACGCGAGCCTCGCGCGGCTGGGCACTGACTACGTCGATATCTGGTTCGCCCAGGCCTGGGATCCCAACGTCCCCCTGGACGAAACACTGTCCGCCCTGGAGTTCGCGTTGCGGAGCGGCCGGGCACGCTACGCCGGCGTCTCAAACTTCAACGGCTGGCAGACCGCCAAAGCTGCCGCCGTCGCCGGGTTCCCCCTGGTTGCCGCCCAGGCCGAATATTCCCTGCTCCAGCGCAAACCCGAGGTGGAACTCATTCCCTCCGTCGAAGATGCCGGGCTCGGTCTCCTGGCCTGGGCGCCGCTCGGGCGGGGAGCGCTGACCGGCAAGTACAGGGGAAGCATCCCGGGCGATTCCAGGGCAGCAAATCCTGCCCTGGCCTCCTATGTGGAGCCGTACCTGGGCCAGCAGGCGTCCCGCGTGGTGGAGGCAGTCGCGATGGCTGCCAAGGGGCTGGGGCGCACGCCGCTGGACGTCTCCCTCAGCTGGGTGCTTTCGCAGCATGGAGTGGCCTCGGCGGTTGTGGGCCCCCGGACACCTGTCCAGCTCAAGGAAATCCTCGATGCGCAGCTTGTCCCGCTGCCGCCGGAAATTTCGCGTGCCCTCGAGGACGTGTCCGAGCCCGCCCAGGGCTGACCGAAGCCTTACATCCGGGACCTAGTCCTCAAGGATCTCCAGGTCCTCTTCGTCGTCCACATCGCTGTCTTCGTCCTCGTCCTCTTCGTCGTCAAAGACCTGAAGCGGCGTCACTTCGCTATAGGCCTCGTAGAGGGCGTCCTCATAGACTTCGAACGCATCCGCGACGGCAAAAAAAGCCGCCTCTACGGCGGGGTCCCCATCACCGCGGCGGTTGGACGCTGCTATAAGGTGTTCTTCCAAGGAGGAAGTCAAGGACTGAAGCGCGACACGCGGATCGATGCTCATGACTTCACGTTAGCCGGAAAAGGACGAAAATGGAGAGCAATGAAGGAACAATTTCTCACCAGCTCGGTCCAGCGGGAACGGGACTATCTGAGGCAGTACGAGTACCTCGTACTGACGGTCAGTCCCGACGATTCCCTGCCTGATGCCCGGCGGCGCCTTGTGGAACATTCCGAATACGGCAAGTGGGAACTGCAGCGCAGCAAGCTGTACGTGGGCGGTGGCCGGCGGTTCTGGCTCCGCCGCCGGGTGATGCAGGTCCAGCGGACCGTCTAGGCATCAACTGTCCAGCGGACCGTCTAAGCGTCGAGCGGGCCGAGCCAGGCGTTGGCTACCGTGTTGTGGGCCGATTCGTCATCGGATGGATGGAACATGCCGGCCAGCACGTCGCGGTACAGCCGTTCCAGTTCCGAGCCCCGGAAATAGCTTGAGCCGCCGCTTACCCTGATGGCCTGGTCCACCACCCGACGCGCGGTTTCCGTGGCGCTGACTTTCAATCCCACGAGCCTGGGGAACCATTGCGGTCCGTGGTCAACCAGGGCGTCCACGTCGCGCGCCACGGCAGCCAGCTGCGGATAGAGCCCGTCCATGGCCATGGCGGCTTCTGCCACCTTCCATCGGATGTCCGGGTCCTGCGCGTAGCTCCGGCCGCCGTTCTTAAGGGATGTCCGGCGCTTCGCGGCCTCCACACCCAAGAGCAGTGCCCGTTCCCCGATGCCCGTGTAGACGGCCGCCAGCAGTGTTTCGAAGCACGCGAAAATGGCGAAGATCAGCGGGTCGGCGTTGGGGCCGACGGGCAGTTTGCGGAAGATCCGGTCCGCCGGGACTTCGGCGCCGTCCAGCACCGTGGTGTTGGACTGGCTGGCACGCATCCCGAGCGTGTCCCAGTCGTCCAGGATTCTGTAGCCGGGCGTGTCCCGCCGGATGAAACCGTGGACCAGCTCACCTTCGCCGTCCCTTGCCTGGGGATCCTTACCGAAGATGCCCAGCCTGGTCCAAGCCGGCGAGAGGCTGGTGAAGATCTTCGTTCCCGTGAAGCTGTAGCCGCCGTCCGGCAGCGGGGTCGCAACAGTTCGGGAATCAAAGAGCACCGAATCGTTGCCGGCCTCGGAATTCCCGAACGCGAAGAGTTCGCCTGCGGCCGCCTCCTGCAGGACGAAGTCCAGGGAATGGTCTCCCCTGGCCGCTAGAACATGGGCGACGCCGGTCCAGACCAGGTGCATGTTCACCGCCAGGGCGGTGGCCGGCGCCGCCGTTGCCAGCCGCCGCTGGCACTGTGCCGCCGCTGCGAGCCCAAGCCCCAGGCCGCCGTCGGACGGCGGAACAAACAGTTTCAGGTATCCGGCGGCGGCGAGCTCCCCGAGGTCCTCATGGAAGAAGGCGTTATCGCGGTCGTAGGCGGCGGCACGCCTGCGGACCCGATCCAGCAGGGTCTCGGGCAACACGTCTTCGGGCGTCATGTCCGGGGGATGCTCAGTAGTTGGTGAGGAGCGTGTTGAGTACCCGGGCGCCGAATTTGAGGGAGTCGGCGGGGACGCGCTCGTCGACACCGTGGAACATGCCGGTGAAGTCCAGGTCATCCGGAAGCTGAAGAGGGGCGAAGCCGTAGCCCGTGATGCCCAGGCGGCTCAGCGACTTGTTGTCCGTGCCACCGGAGAGCGTGTAGGGCAGTACTTTCGCTCCCGGGTCCTCGGTGTGCAGCGCGTCGATCATGGAGTCCACGAGGTTGCCTGCGAACGGGACCTCCAGTGAGACGTCGTTGTGCACGTAGCTGACGTCCACGCCGGTCCCGGCGAGTTCACGCACAATTTCAAGGACGTGGTCCTGCTGTCCGGGCAGCGTGCGGCAATCCACGAGGGCTTCTGCCGACTCCGGAATGACGTTGTGCTTGTAGCCGCCCTTCAGCAGTGTGGGGTTGGTGGTGTTCTGCAGGGTGGCCCCGACGAAGCGCGCCACGGTGCCCAGCTGGTTCAGCAGGACGTCCGGGTTGTCCGGGTCGAATTCCACGCCCGTGAGTTCCGTCACGCCGTCAAGGAACTGGCGGGTGGTGGGGGTCAGCTCAATCGGCCACTTGTATTCGCCGATCCTGGTCACCGCGGCGGCCAGGCGCGTAATGGCGTTATCGGTGTTGATCTGGGAG
>DATCVX010000127.1:0-6351 GCA_036566705.1 Arthrobacter sp.
TGAGGAGCCATCCTACGCATGAAGACCGGACAATGAATGTCCGCCTCGGGTGGTAGAGCTTATGGATAAGGTTGAATGACAGCCGCCATTCAAACACGAACCACCAACTGCCGAACAAAGGACCGCCATGCCGCCAGCCACAGCTTCCCGGGGCGGCGCGCATGCCTGAACAGGCCGCCCTGCCGGACACGTCTGCCAGCACGCTGCCCGCAACGGCTGCTGAAACCAGCCCGGACAATCCCTGGCCGTTGCAGCTGCTGTCCCAAAAACTTAAAGCACACATCGACCGGACGCCGTCGGCGTGGGTTGAGGGCCAGGTTATCGAAATGAACCGCCGCGGCGGCAATGCATATTTGACGCTGCGCGATGTGGACGCGGAGGTTTCCCTTCCGGCGTCTGTCTGGACGAAGGTACTGGACCGCCAGAACATGCCGCTGGAGCGGGGTTCCCGGGTGGTCGCCCTGCTCAAGCCGGAGTTCTGGCTGAAGACCGGCCGCCTCAACATGCAGGTCAGGGATATCCGGCCGGTAGGGCTTGGCGACCTGCTGGCGCGGATCGAACGCCTGCGCCAGGCCCTCGCGGCCGAGGGCCTTTTTGCCGACTCACGCAAGAAACCCCTTCCCCTGCTGCCCCACCGCATCGGCCTCATCACGGGGCGGGATTCCGATGCCAAGAAGGACGTCCTGCAGAACGCGGCACTTCGGTGGCCGGCCGTGGAATTTGAGATCCGCGAGGTGGCCGTCCAGGGCAACACTGCCGTGTCGCAGATCGTCCGGGCACTTCGCGAGCTCGATTCCCGTCCGGACGTTGACGTCATTGTCATCGCCAGGGGCGGCGGCGCCCTGGAGGACCTTCTGCCGTTCAACACCGAAGAGCTGATCCGGGCTGTTGCCGCTGCGGTGACACCCGTGGTCAGCGCCATCGGCCACGAAGCGGACCGGCCGCTGCTCGACGACGTCGCGGACCTGAGGGCTTCAACACCTACCGACGCTGCAAAGCGGATCGTTCCGGACGTCGCGGAGGAACTGGCCGGCGTCCGCCAGGCCCGGGAGCAGCTCCGCAGGTGCATCAGCCGGCTCGTGGACCGGGAAACCGACCGGCTTCACGCCCTGCAGTCCCGTCCCGTCCTGTCCGCGCCGGAAACCATGGTGACCGGCCGCACCGAGGAGATCGAACGCCTGCTGCGCCGGTCGTCCGCAGCGGTCAGCTCACTGGTGGTGCGCGCCGCTGACCAACTGGTCCATCTGCAGGCCCAGGTGCGGGCGCTTTCGCCGCAAAAAACCCTCGACCGCGGCTACGCGGTAGTGGAACTTGCCAATGGACGGCCGGCCCGGGCAACAGAAGTCGCCGGCCATGCCGTAGTCCGTGCCCCGTCGGAGGCGCCGTCCGGAACCGCAATATCCGTGCGGGTCGCCCATGGCCTGTTTGGGGCCACATCCACAGGGGAACTTCAACAAGGAGAAGCACATGCCCGAGACAAAGCCTGATCCGGAAATCGATGCCCTGAGCTATGAGGAAGCCCGCGAGCAGCTCATCGGCGTAGTGGGCAAGCTGGAGGCCGGAGGGGCCAGCCTTGAGGAATCACTGGCACTCTGGGAACGCGGCGAAGCCTTGGCCAAACGCTGCGAGGGATGGCTCGAAGGCGCCCGGAAGCGTTTGGCGGCTTCCCGGGACCAGCCCCTCTGACCGGTTCCGGGAAGGTTCAGGACCTTTCGACCAGCTCGCGCTCAATCGGGACATCAAACTCGGCCTTCGGCCATTCCAGCCGCAGGTCAGAGAGTGCACCCATCACCAGCTGCTGCACGGCGATCCTCGCAAACCATTTTTTGTTGGCCGGGACCACGTGCCAGGGGGCAGCTTCGGTGTTGGTTTGATCGAATGCAGCCTGGTAGGCGGCCATGTAGTCGTTCCAGAACGCCCGTTCCTTAAGGTCACCGCTGCTGTATTTCCAGTGTTTGGCGGGGTTGTCCAGCCGGGCAAGGAGCCGGGCCTTCTGTTCATCCTTGCTGATGTTCAGCATCACCTTGAGGATTTTGGTGCCGGCATCGGTCTGGCGGGCCTCGAATTCGTTGATGGCCCGGTACCGGCGTTTGATCTCCTCGGGCGTTGCCCAGTTGTGGACCCGGTGGATCAGGACGTCCTCATAGTGTGACCGGTCGAAGATACCCACCATGCCCGCTGCGGGCACGGCTTTCTCGATCCTCCACAGGAAGTCATAGGATTTCTCCTCGTCCGTGGGTGCCTTAAAGGCCTTGAACTGGACCCCCTGCGGATCCATCGGCGCCATGACATGGTTGACGATGCCGCCCTTGCCCGCCGTGTCCATGGCCTGCAGGATCAGGAGCAGCCGTTTCTTCCCACCAAAGCGTGACTCCGCGAAAAGCTTCTCCTGCAGCTCGGCCAGGGCGCCGTCCAGTTCCGCCAGGATGTTTTGGCCGTCGGCCTTATTGCCCGGGTAGCCGGGCGTGGCCTCGGGGTCCGCATCGGCGAGGGAGAAATCGCTGCCGATTCTCAGCGTATCGGAGGGGTGCTGATCGAACTCAACCAAGCCGGCCATAAGGATCCTTCGTCCGCAGTTCACGCGCGGGATGGACGCGTGAGGACAGGCTAGTTCCCCTGGTACCTGCTTAGGAAGTCCCCCATCCGCCCCACGGCCTCTTCGATGTCCTTGACGTTGGGCAGCGTGACCATCCGGAAGTGGTCCGGACGCACCCAGTTGAAGGCACGGCCGTGAGAGACCAGGATCTTCTGCTCTTTCAAAAGGTCCAGGACAAATTTCTCGTCATCGCGGATGTGGTAGACCTCAGGGTCCAGCCGCGGGAACAGGTAAAGCGCGCCCCTGGCCTGCTGCGTGCTGACTCCGGGAATGGCATTCAGCATGTCGTAGGCCTTGTTGCGCTGCTCCAGCAGCCTCCCGCCGGGAAGGATGAGGTCGTTGATGCTCTGATACCCGCCCAACGCAGTCTGGATGGCGTGCTGGGCCGGCACGTTGGCGCACAGGCGCATGTTGGCCAGAAGGTTGATGCCCTCCAGGTAATCCGAGGCATCTTTCTTGGGCCCCGAAATGGCCATCCAGCCCGCGCGGTAGCCGCAGACGCGGTACGCCTTGGAAAGGCCGCTGAAGGTGAGGCAGAGGACGTCGTCGCCGGTCAGCCCGGCCAAATTTACGTGGACGGCGTCCTCGTAAAGGATCTTTTCGTAGATTTCATCGGCGAAAAGGACCAGCCCGTGCTTCTCGGCCAGGGCCACGATCTTCCGAAGCGTCTCTTCGGGATAGACGGCGCCGGTGGGATTGTTCGGGTTGATCACCACGATGCCCTTGGTGCGGGGCGTGATCTTGGCTTCCAGGTCTTCAAGGTCGGGCTGCCAGCCGGATTCCTCATCGCAGAGGTAGTGCACCGGTTTGCCGCTGGCCAGGGCCACGGAAGCCGTCCACAGCGGGTAGTCCGGCGTGGGAATGAGGACCTCGTCGCCGTCGTCCAGCAAGGCCATGAGCGACATGGTGATGAGCTCGCTGACGCCGTTGCCGAGGTAGATGTCGTCAACGTGGATGTTCTGGATGCCGCGTGTCTGGTAGTACTGCGAGACAGCGGTGCGGGCCGAGAAAATGCCGCGGGAGTCACTGTAGCCCTGGGCGTGCGGCAGGTGGCGGATCATGTCCACCAGAATGGCGTCCGGCGCTTCAAACCCAAACGGCGCGGGGTTTCCGATGTTCAGTTTGAGGATTCGGTGACCCTCCGCCTCCATCTGCTGGGCGGCCTGAAGAATCGGTCCACGGATGTCGTATAGGACGTTGTGAAGCTTGGTGGACTGCCTGAATTCTGCCATCCATCAAATATGCCACAGGAAGGATGTACTTCCGTTGAGACCTCGCCCACACCCGCGCCACGTACGACGGCGGCTGCCGGACTCGTGAAGTCCGGCAGCCGCCGTCGGGGTGCTGCAAAGGAGTCAGGCGTTACTTGACGATGCCCTTGTCCTTAAGCCAGGCCGCCGCAGCGTCCTTGGCGTTCTGCTTCTGGCTGCCGCTGACCGCCCGGTTGAGGTTGACCAGGTCATCGGTGGTCAGGATGCGCGAAACAGCGTTGAGGGCTTCCTTGGCCTTGTCGGTCATCTTTGCTTTGTTGTAGAGCGGCAGGACCTGCTGGGCCTTGAAGTTGTTCTTCGGATCCGCCAGCACCACAAGATCGTTATCCGCGATGGACGGGGTGGTGGTGTAGATGTCGGCGACCTGGACGTCATCGGTCAGCAGGGCCTGCAGCGTCAGGTTGCCGCCGCCGTCGCTGAACGGCTTCAGCGCCTTGAGTTCACAGCCGTAGTTCGCCTTGAGCCCCGGGAAGCCGTAGGCGCGGGTTTCAAACGTTGCCGGCGCCGCCATGGTCAGGTCCTTGCAGACCTTGGCGAGGTCCTCGATGGACTTCAGCTGGTACTTCTCGGCCGTGGCCTTGGTGACCACCATGGCGTCCTTGGACTCAGCCTTTGCTGCTTCCAGGACCGCCAGGCCGTCGGGAAGCTTCCCCGGCAGGGCCTTGTAGATGTCGTCGGCCGAAACCTCGGCTGCCTCGGGGTCCACATGCGAGAGCAGGTTGCCGGAGTAGTCCGGGACCAGATCGACCGAACCGTCCTGCACGGCCTTGAAGTAGATCTCGCGGGAGCCGATATTTGGCTTAGTGGTCGCTGTGACACCGGCTGCCGTCAGCGCGCCGGCATAGATCTCGGCCACGATCTGGCTTTCCGGGAAGTCCGCCGATCCCACCACCAGCGAGCCGCCGGTTGAACCGCCGGTTCCTGTGGTGCTGGGCGTGGACAGGGGGTCGCCGCCGCCGCAGGCGGAAAGGGCGACGGCGATGCCGACGCCCACAGCCAGGCCGGCAAGGCTCCGGCGTGCAAAGGTTGTCGGGGCGGTTTTCTTCATGGGGTGCCTCCTTGAACAGCAGCTGCCACAGGCGCGGCAGCTGGGAGATCGGCGGCGGCCTTGTGGCCGCCGTGGGGATCGGTGGACAGGCCGGGCGACAGCAGCATTCTCTGCACCGCGGCGAGGATAAGGTCGACGGCGATTGCCAGGCCGGCGATGAGCAGGGAGCCGGCCAGCATCCGCGGGAAATCCTGCAGGACCAGCCCGTCGAAAAGATACCGGCCGAGGCCGCCCAGCGGCAGGTACGCCACAACTGACACGGTGGCGATCACCTGGAGCACGGCCGTACGGATGCCGCCGAACATCACCTGCAGGCCGTTGGGTACTTCTACCCGGAACAGGACCTGCAGCTCGGTCATCCCCATAGCCCGGGCAGCATCAACCACCGTCCGGTCAACGCTGGAGATTCCGGCATATGTTCCCGCGAGGAGGGGCGGAACGGTGAGGATCACCAGCGCCCAGACCGGTGGCATCAGGCTGCTGCCCGCGAGCAGTGCGAACAGGACCAGCAGACCCAGGGTGGGCAGGGCACGGAGGGCGCCGGCGACGGCTACGGCAACCACCCGGCCACGTCCGGTGTGCCCGATATACAGCCCCGCCGGGACGGCGATGGCGGCCGCTATCACCAGCACCAGGCCGCTGTATTGGAGATGCTCCAGCAAGCGGACGCCGATGCCGGAGCTTCCGGACCAGTGTGCGGGGTCTGTCAGCCAGGCGAAGGTGTCAAGGAAGATGTTGCTCATCCGGCCGCCCCTGCCATCCGCGGCAGACCCGCGGCGTTAGCCCCGTCCGCATCCGCTGCCGGCGATTTGGCAGCCCGCGTCCACGGTGTCAGCAACCGCTCCAGCAGTACCAGCACACCGTCCATCAGCAGTGCCAGCACCAGGATGGCCACAATGCCCACCACCACTTCCGTGACGAAGGTCCGCTGCAGTCCGTCGGTAAACAGCATGCCCAGGTTCCCCACCCCCAGGAGCGCGGCAACACTGACGAGGGAGATGCTGCTGACGGAGACCACCCTGAGTCCGGCGAACATCACGGGGAGTGACAGCGGCAGGTCAATCTGGAAGAAACGCGGCCAGGGCTTGTAGCCCATGGCCACCGCGGCCTGGCGAAGGTTTTCGTCCACGGAGTCGAAAGCATCGAGGGCGGCCCGCACCAGGAGGGCCACCGCGTACAGGGTGAGGGCAACAATGACGTTCACCGGGTCAAGGATCCGGGTCCCGAGGAGGGGAGGCAGGATGATGAACAGGGCCAGCGAGGGGATGGTGTACAGCAGCGAACTTGCAGTCAGAACGACGGACCGCAGCGTGGCATTCAGCCGGGCGAACTGGGCCAGCGGGATGGAAATGACCAGTCCGAGCACCATGGGGATCAGGGCCAGCACCAGATGCTGGCCGGCCCGTTCCAGGACCATGCCGCTGTTTGCCAGGAAC
>DATCVX010000128.1:0-1979 GCA_036566705.1 Arthrobacter sp.
ACTGGCTCACGCTCTTCCCGTTCCTGGCCACCCGCCGCCCTGACACCTACGGCCGGCTCACCGAACCCGTACGCCGTGACCAGCCGCTTGGCGGCGAAGAGGCGGGGATCCCGACGTCGGCAGTGGACACCGGGGTGACCGTATGAACGCGTGGCGCATGCCGGCCGAAACCGCTCCGCAGGAGCGGCTCTGGATGGCGTTCCCCACCGGCGGCTACACCCTGGGCGACACCGACGACGATGCCCACGCCGCCCGGTCCACGTGGGCAGCGGTGGCCAACGCCGCCGTCGAATTTGAGCCGGTGACCGTCGTGGTGGACCCCGACGACGTCGCCATCGCCGCCCGCTATCTCCACCCGGACGTCGAGGTGCTTGCGGTCCCGCTCAACGATGCGTGGATGCGGGACATCGGCCCCACGTTTGTGCTCGGCGAGGACGGGCGCCTCGGCGCCGTCGACTGGGTGTTCAACGGCTGGGGCGGCCAGGACTGGGCCCGCTGGGACAAGGACGCGCTGGTCGCCGGCGAGGTTTCCGGCCGCGCCGGCGCCACGCACATCGTGTCCGCGCTGGTCAACGAAGGCGGCGGCATCCAGGTGGACGGCGAGGGCACCGTCCTCGTGACCGAAACCGTGCAGCTGGATCCGGGCCGCAACCCCGGACTCAGCCGGGCCGACGTCGAAGCCGAGCTCGCCCGGACCATCGGCGCAACCCACGTCATCTGGCTCCCCCGCGGACTGGCCAGGGACTCGGAACGGTTCGGCACCCGCGGGCACGTGGACATCGTCGCTGCCATCCCCTCCCCCGGCACGCTGCTGGTGCATTCCCAGCAGGACCCGCGGCACCCGGACTTCCAGGTAAGCCGAGAGATCATCGACCACCTCCGCACCACCCGTGACGCGGGCGGACGGGAGTGGAACATCATCGAAGTCCCCGCCCCGGAAACGCTGCGGGACGACGAAGGCTTTGTGGACTACAGCTACATCAACCACGTCGTGGTCAACGGCGGCGTCATCGCCTGTACGTTCGGCGACGCCAACGATGACAAGGCGCTGCAGATCCTGGCAGAGGCGTACCCCGGCCGGAGGGTGGTCGGGATCGACGCCCGCGAGCTCTTCGCCCGCGGCGGCGGTATCCACTGCATCACCCAACAGCAGCCTGCTGCCTCGTAGAAAGCGCTGAACAAATGACGCAAACCATCCGCAAGGGCGCCCCCGCAGGCCATTCGGTCACTGACGCAGCCGGCACGGCGCACGGCATCACAGCCAAGGGCCTGAAGGGCGGGCAGCTGGGCCTCCTCGCCGTCGTGGTGCTGGGAATCTCCACCATCGCACCTGCCTACACGCTGACCAGCGCCCTGGGCCCCACGATCAACGAAGCCGGGCTTCAGCTGCCGGTCATTTTCCTCATCGGCTTCATCCCCATGATCCTGGTGTCCCTCGCCTACCGGGAGCTCAATGCCGACTCCCCGGACAGCGGCACCACCTTCACCTGGGTCACCAAGGCCTTCGGCCCGTGGGTTGGCTGGATGGGCGGCTGGGGACTCCTCGCCGCCAACATCATCGTCCTGTCCAACCTCGCCGGCGTGGCCGTGGACTTCTTCTACCTCTTCCTGTCCCAGCTGACGGGCTCGCCGGAGCTTGCCGACCTCGCCGCCAACAAGCCCCTGAACGTGCTGACGTGCTTCATTTTTGTGGCCCTCGCCGTGTGGGTGAGCTACCGCGGGCTGCACACCACCAAGCTTGTGCAGTACGGTTTCGTGGGCTTCCAGCTGCTGGTCCTGGGGCTCTTCGTGGGGCTGGCGTTCGCCAACTGGTCCGCCTCCGAAACGGCAATCCCGTTCAGCTGGGAGTGGTTCGACGTCACCAAAATCGAGACGTTCGGGCAGATCGCCGCCGGCATCTCCCTGTCGATCTTCGTCTACTGGGGCTGGGACGTGTGCCTGACGGTGAACGAGGAAACAGCCAACGGCAAAAAGACCGC
>DATCVX010000129.1:0-4049 GCA_036566705.1 Arthrobacter sp.
GGCGCAGCTGGAGATCCAGCCTGAAAACCTGTTCGGGGCGTCAGTCCTGTTCGCCGGCCTGGCGCTCCTGAGCGGAACCTCCGCGCTGTGCGCGGGTGCCGTGTCCGGCCGGCGGACCTACGGGCTGGCCGCCGGGGCGGCGGTGGGTGTCCTGGGATACGTCTTTAATGCCGTCGGCCGGCAGAGCGCGGATGTGGAGTGGCTGCTGAACCTGAGCCCCTACCACTGGGCCTATGGGAATTCGCCGGTGGCCAACGGCGCGGACTGGGCTGCAGCCGGGTGGCTCTGGGGCATCTCGGCAGGCCTGGTGGTGCTGGCAGCTTTCGCGGTGAACAGGCGCGACGTCGGCGCGTAGCCGGTCAGCGCACCGGGTGGCCGCTGCCCTCCCAGAGGTGCGGGGCGGGTGTCCGGCTGCCGGGCAGGGCGTTTGCCTCGCGCCACTCGTGGAGCCATTCCGGGAGCACAAGACCGGCCGGGGGCTGGCCGAACTCGCGCAGGATCTCGTCCTGGCTGACGGGTTTGCCTTTGCTGACCAGGCGGGTGGCGATGTAGGCACGGGCGTAAATCTCGCCGTCGGCCACCATGCGCTGCTCAAAGTAGATGGCCTTGGCGTCCAGACCAATGATCCTGGTTTCGATGGTGTACTGCTGCCAGAGCTGCAGGGACTTCCGGAAGGCGATGGTCTCCCCTGCCGCCACCGGGGTCCAGCCGCGCCGGCGCATCCTTTTCCAGACCCCGCTGCGGACCATCAGGTCGAACCGGCCCAGGTCCATGAGGGAAAAGTACATGCCGTTGTTGACGTGCATTGCGATGTCGATGTCGGTGGGCAGGACGCGCAGTGGCAGGGACGAGGCGTCCCAGATGGTCAGCGCGGAGCGGCGGGCGGACGTGAACAGCATCAGGAGTGTGCGCAGGAGCAGGTGCATCCCTCAATGTTACCCGTCGGTAACTTCGTGGTAAACCCTGGTCACGCAGGTCACGCGTAGGATTTGGCGCATGACGCAACAACGCTACCGGGACCTCGCCGAGTGGCCGCTGATGGGGACGGCACTGGTGTTCCTGGCGGCTTATGCGTGGCAGGTGATCGGCCGCGTGGAAGGAAACGGTGCCGACTGGCTTGAGGGTGTCTTGTGGCTGACCTGGGGGATCTTCGCCCTCGACTACGCAGCGAACCTGTGGCTGGCCGAGGACCGGCGGCGCTGGTTCCTCTGGAACCTGCATGAGCTCCTGATCGTGGCGCTGCCGTTCTTCCGCCCGCTCCGGTTGCTCCGGCTGGTGACGCTGCTCTCCGTCCTGCACCGGACCGTCGGCGAAACGCTGCGGGGCCGTGTGGCCACCTATGTGGCAGGGTCGGCGGCGCTGCTGGTCTTTGTTGGCGCTCTGGCCGTGCTTGACGTTGAACAGTCGGCCCCCGACGCCAAGATCCTGACCTTCGGCGACGCCGTCTGGTGGGCAATGACCACCATCACCACCGTCGGGTACGGCGACATGTACCCCGTGACGCCGATCGGCCGGATGGTCGCCGCTGCGCTCATGATGAGCGGCATCGCCGTGCTCGGCGTTGTCACCGCTTCCATCGCCTCCTGGCTCGTCCAGCGCGTGGAGGAATCCACCGAAGCAGCCGCGGAGTCCGCCGAGGAACCCGTGCGGGCGGAACTGGCTGACCTGGTTGCGGAGATCACAGCGCTGCGGCGCGAGGTCGCCGAACTCAGGAACCGCCGCGGGCTGTAACCATCACCGTGCAGGCACCGGCACCGCGCCGGGGTAGCAGGTAGTCGCGGCCGGCGGCCGCGAGTAGATGCCGCCGCCGCGCCAAGTAATCCGCGGAAAAAGTCGGGTAATGCCTACTCGTGCCGCCTGCTCCCCCGCTTCCTAGACTCGGAATTCCTAGGGCCAAACAAGTTGCTGGCGCATCCTCCGAGCTGGGGTGGATGATGCCGCTTCATAGTGGAGCTTTCCGTATCTTCTGGGTATGCGGGCGGCTCCCATCATGCGCATCCCTGCGCGGCGCCGGTTACTGACCGGAACCGCATAGCGCATCACACCTCGATCCGTCCTGCACCGGGAAACCGGCGGCACCCGCCGCTGCTTTTCCGTGCCGGGGCCGACCTGCGATGGGCCACCCATGTACCAGTTGACCGCAAAAACTTCGGAACCACCCCGCCGAAACTTCGAAACCGACGTCCCCCGGACAGAACTGACCCCAGGCCGCAAGCCGGTCAGTAACCGGCTCTGGGCCGGCATGGCCGCCGCGGCCGTGGTGTCCGCCGTAGGTGTCGGCGCCCTGGCTGGGCCCGTCCGCACAGCCGAGGTGCCGGCTCCGGTGGAGGCAAGCACGACGTCGGCCGCACCGGTTGTGCGCGTCGCACGGCCGTTGGTTGCGGCGCCCCTGGATGAACCGTACCTGGGCACCTTTGAGCCCGGTTCGGTTGGGGCTGCCACGGCGCAGCCGGCGGCGGCCGCCGCGCCGGCTCCGGAACCCGCTCCGGCTCCGGACCCGGCGCCTGCTCCGGCTCCGGCCCAGGCGGGCGACTCCAACCGCTACACCGTTGTCCCGGGCGACACCGTGGGCGGGATCGCGGCGCGGCACGGCGTGGACATGAACGCCATGCTGGCCGCCAACGGACTGGGTGTCTACAGCATCATCGTTCCCGGCCAGACCCTGGTGCTGTCAGGTCCCGCCGTCGCGGCCCCTGCTCCGGCGTACGTGCCCGCGCAGGCTGCGGCAGCACCAGCCCCGGCAGCTCCGGCTCCGGTCCAGGCCGCTCCGGCCGTCCGGACGATCTACGTCGCAGGTGCGGGCGGACAGGCCATGGTGGACGCGTGCATCGGTCCGATCCACTTCACCCCCAATGACGGCTACTCGCTGTTCATCACCGAACACGACTTCTGCGGCGGCTGGGCGCGTTTCTCCGGCATCGCCGTGGGTGAAACCATCAGCATCCCGGGTTACGGAACCTACACGGCCACAGCCCGTGGCCAGGTCCCCAACCCCGGCACCACCAACGACGTCATCCGGGTGTTCGGCGGTTTCCCCCGGGCGATCCTGCAGACGTGTATCCCGGGGACCAGCCAGATGCTCCTGATCGCGCTGAACTGATTTTCCTCAGCCTGTCCGCGGTTGCGCCTGCACGGCCAGGAGCCGCGGACAAGGCCATGCCTGGCCACAAAATTCGGCCCGCAAAAGTAACGCCACGGAGTGGGACTCCGTGGCGTTCCGGGTTGGAATAGCTTGACTACACCTGCATTCGGCTGCGTTCCGAAATATGCTCCACCAGCTCGCCCACACGCTGTTCGGAGTAGTTGCGGGCGATGTCGCCCTGGCTGATGATGCCCACCAACTTGTGGTCGGCGATAACCGGGAGGCGACGGATCTGGTGCTTCTCCATCAGTTCGATGGCGGCGTCAACGTTTGCGTCGGCGTCGACCCAGTGGGGCCGACCGCTGGCCAGCTCACGGGCCAGCATTTCGCGTGGATCGCGGCCGGCGGCGACGCACTTGAGCACGATGTCACGGTCGGTGATCATGCCCTTCAATTTGCCGTCGTCTCCGCAGATCGGCAGCGATCCGCAATCCAGATCCTGCATCATCCGTGCGGCATCCGCGAGGGACTGTTCTTCCTTGATACACCGTGCATCCGTAGTCATGAATTCACGTACAGCACTCATTGGTCCTCCTTCATCGATTGATGTATCGACACAGGGCACCGGGGCACGTGCGCCGATGGTGCCAGCCTACGCCGGGGCCCGCGTGCTGTCGACGACGGTTTTGGAGGCATACTTCCGCCGCGTCTTTTCCCCGCCGAGTGGTCAAATCCCCGTGTCATGCCGAGGGGAATAGTCCATCTGGAGGGGAAGCCGATGGCTGCCGTCGGGACACGAAAAAGCCTCCGGAACCTGGTGGTTCCGGAGGCTTTTCCTTGGGTGGCAGATGAGGGATTCGAACCCCCGTAGGCGTTGCCAGCTGATTTACAGTCAGCCCCCTTTGGCCGCTCGGGTAATCTGCCGAACTTCAAAAGAAGATCACCCCCGGCTGCAGTGTTCAGAACG
>DATCVX010000130.1:0-2534 GCA_036566705.1 Arthrobacter sp.
ATCAAGCCGATCGATCGGGCCATGTCCTTCTGCGGCCCCGCCGTCACCGTCCGCTGCGCCCCCAGGGACAACCTCATGCTGCAGGTGGCCATCCACTACGCCGAAGCCGGAGACGTCATCCTCGCCGCGGCAGGGGAGTTCGAGGAAGCCGGCACCTTCGGCGACGTCCTCGGCAACGCCATGAAGGCCAAGGGCCTGGCCGGACTCGTGACCGATTCAGGCGTCCGTGACACCCAGGACCTCATCGAACTGGGCCTGCCCGTCTTCTCCGGCAGCATCTCCATCAAGGGCACCGTGAAGGAAACCATCGGCCCCATCAACCACCCGGTGGTCTTCGGCGACGAAATCATCTACCCCGGCGACATCCTCCGCGGCGACGCTGACGGCGTTGTGGTGGTCCGCAAGGACGAGATCGAGGAAGTCATCCGCCTCTCGCAGGAACGTGACGACGCCGAGCGCGAGCTCATCAGCCTGTACAAGGCCGGCGGCACCACCATCGACCTGTGCAACCTCACCGAGGTCCTGAAAGCCAAGGGCCTGCTCGTCGAACAGGCCTAGCAGTGCCAAGCGCCGCCGCACGGGAGGAATCCCGCGCGGCGGCACCTGCATGCGCATACCAATTAAGCGCGAACTGGCACGTAATCCCCTCAAATTCGCGATTTGAGGGGATTACGTGCCAGTTCGCGCAGGTCCTTGGGCGGCGGCGGCTCTTACGCGGCGGCGCCTACCGGACCGGGAGTGAGTGGGTGGGAGGACCGACGACGGCGTCCTCCAGGTACCAGACCGTGGAGCGGCCGCCGGTGGCCGGCATGATGCTGCCTTCGAACACGAAGACCGGATCCTTGGAGCGGTCTGCGGGACGCCAAAAGCCATTGGCAGGGCAGTGGAAACCGGTTTTTGCCATGAGCCCCAATTTACCGTTTGCAATTCTTCGAAGGGTGTTGATCTTTTTCACGGAATGCTCCCAATTAATTCTTTGTGAAAGTAGCCGCCGCTTTTCTTCGGCCTTGCTCCAATTTTAGAATCACCGGGCGTCCCATTACTAAGACCAATGATGCGTGGCCTAATAAGCGGATGCTATGGGACGGCTACCGTGCATATTTCCTGCTCAGCATTTCCTGGAGCATTTCCTTCAGCACCAGGAGGACCGCCGATGCCGCCTCGGAGAGCGGGTCATGGTCCGGCGTGCACAGCGCGATCTTGCACTGCAATGCGGGGTCCACGATCCGCAGGACATGGAAGTCCTCTTCGTGGAACAGCGCGTCCGCGGCGGACTTGGGCATGATGGTGGCGCCCAGGTCCGCGCGCAGGAGCCGGGTCAGTGACGGTACCGACTCCACTTCCCCGACCAGCCTGAGTTTGAGCCCCTTGGTGTCAAAGCCGCCTTCCACCACCTGGCGCAGCGTGTGGATCTTTTCGGGGAGGAACAGCCCGAAGCCGGCGGCGTCCGCCAGCGTGATTTCGCCGTTCTCCGGCGCCTTTTCGAACCTGTTGGCGTTGACCACAAAGTGCAGGTCTTCGACGATCATCGTGGTGAACTGCACGCCGCGGATGGGGCCAGGCTCGTAGATGAGCGCCATGTCCAGCCGGCCGTTCTTGATCGCTTCGCTGAGCACCCCGCCATAGATTTCCGTGACATGCAGGACGATGTCCGGGTAGCGGCGGCCCACTTCGCCGATGATCCGGGGCGTGAGGCTTGAGGCCATGCTGTACGGCGCGATCGCAATGGAGACCCGCCCGGACGGTGCGGCACCCGACGCCGCGACGTCCTGCCGCGCCTGTTCCACCAGCCGCAGGATGGACTGGGCGTGCCGGTAGAGGGTGTGCCCGGCAGCCGTTGGCTTAACGCCCTGCTTGCTGCGGATCAGCAGGCGCTGCTTGAGGTCCGTTTCCAGGGCCGACACCTGTTGGCTCAGGGCCGGCTGGGCCACATGCAGCGCCGCCGCAGCCTTGGTGATGCTTCCCGAATCCACGATCTGGACAAAGTACGCAAGCTTGCGCGTATCCATGGCCGCCTTCTCTCGTTTGCGGCGTCCCGGACCCGGAAAGGTCATAAGCAGATGTGGTGGAGGGATACGCAATAAGTCTTTGTGTGATCCACATCGCAGACACTAGGTTGAACCCAGGACGCTATTTCACTAATCGTACATTCTAGCTCCCCGCGGTGACATGCAATTTTGCGATGACGTCAGACGAATTTCGCATAAAAGGCGTGTTTACCGGAATAGGCGCTTTCTTTTTACATTTCTGAAATATGCACTCCATAGCTTGAATGCAATCGCAATACCGCGGCGGCACGGCATATCCGGACGAAAGGAACGAGGTGGCACGCATGAGGGCAGCAATCCACGGAGCACCCGTCATAACCGGCACCTATCCCGTGACATGGATTACGTCTTTGTGTGGGCCAAGTCGCGGTGCCAGACTTTTTGACAGATGCCCGGCAGCCCGGGCCGCCGGACCGCAGACCCCCAACGGGGCAGGTTCCCGGCATTCAGTTCACTACCGGAAGCTGACCCCTGCGCCCCGCTGCG
>DATCVX010000131.1:0-1731 GCA_036566705.1 Arthrobacter sp.
CCGGGCATGGTGGAACGCGACCGCGGCCACGTCATCAACATCAGCTCCATCGCCGGCCTCTACAACTTCTACGGCCACACCGTCTACCACGCCACCAAGGCGGCAGTGCACCAGGTCTCCCGGCAGCTGCGTAACGACACCGTGGGCAAGCGCATCCGCGTGACCGAAGTCTGCCCCGGCCGCGTCGAAACGGAAATCTTCGGCCGCAACATGGGCGGCACCCCCGAGGCCATGGAGGAGGCGTGGAAGACGTACTACGAAGGCTACGAGTCCCTGACCACGGACGACATCGTCAACGCCATGGACTACGCGATCGAAACCCCCCGCCACGTGAATGTGGGCATGCTGGAACTCATGCCCACCTTCCAGGTTCCCGGCGGACTCACCTTCGACCGGCGCTGACCGCCCGCGCCCGCCACCCGACCCCACACGCCAGAATCGATAGGTTTCCGATGCAAACAGTCCGCACCGTCAGCTTCCCCGACCGGCAGCTTCTCGCCGATCTCTCGCCCCTGCCCGAAGGGCTGCGGGGGGTGGTGTGGGACCTGACGTCGGATCCCGACGGCGGGACGCTCAGTGAGATCGACGGCGTCATCCTCCCGTACATCGACGCTTCCGCCGTGCTGGGCTCGCTCGCCCAGGTCCCCGGGCTGAAGTACGTCCAGACCCAGTCGACCGGGTACGACGGGGTTATTGAGGCGGCCGGACCGGCGGCCGGTGTGGCCAGCGCCTCCGGCGTCCATGCAGCCGCCACTGCGGAACTGGCCGTGGGGCTGATCCTGGCAAAGCTGCGCGGGATCGACCAGGCAGTCCGCGATTCGCAATACGGCCTCTGGCGGCCCGAACGGCGCCAGTCCCTGGCGGACCGGCGCGTGCTGCTGGTGGGCGTCGGCGGGATCGGACACGAAATCGCACGCCGCCTGGAGCCTTTCGAGGTCACCTTGACCAGGGTGGGCAGTTCGGCCCGCACGGACGAACACGGCGAGGTGCACGCATCTTCGGAACTGACCGCGCTGGCTGCCGCGCACGACATCCTCGTTTCGGTGCTGCCCCTGAACGGGCACACCCACCAGCTGATCGGTGAAGAGGTGCTCGCCGCCCTGCCGGACAACGCTCTGGTGGTGAACGTGGGCCGCGGGTCCGTGGTGGACACGGCCGCCCTGACGAAGGAAGTCCTGTCCGGGCGCCTGCAGTGCGCGCTCGACGTCGTCGACCCTGAACCGCTGCCACAGGACCACCCGCTGTGGTCCACGCCGAACGCCCTGATCACACCGCACGTCGGCGGCAACGCGTCGGCATTCCAGCCCAGGATCCTGAAGCTCCTGCGGAAGCAGCTCGAAGCCCTGGCCGCCGGACAGGCGCCGGCCAACCTGGTGCAGGACGGCCCCTTCTCATGAGTTCACTTTTTGATTTGACAGGGCGGGTTGCGCTGGTGACCGGGTCGAGCCGGGGGATTGGTAACGCGTTGGCGCGGGCGTTGGCCGATGCCGGTGCGACGGTGGTGCTGAACGGGATCAATGCCGGGCGGCTGAAGGATGCCGCGGCGTTGATGGCCGCGGAGTATGCGCCGGGCCGGGTGCACAGCATCGCCTTCGATGTCACGTCCGATACTGAGGCGGCGCAGGGTGTTGCGTGGGTGGAAGAAAACGTGGGGCCGTTGGAGGTCCTGGTGAACAATGCCGGGATCCAGCACCGGGTGCCGATGCTGGAGTTGGACGTCGCGGACTGGGA
>DATCVX010000132.1:0-1629 GCA_036566705.1 Arthrobacter sp.
ACCCTCTCGCTGCTCGCCAATTACGGCGCGGACCACCGGGTCCGGCTGCACTGGGAATGGCATTACCGGACTGGCAACCTGGTCACGGCCCAGCCCCTGTGGCGGCATCCCGGCGACCACGGCTACCGCGACGACACCGCCGAGGCCCGCATCCTGGAGGGCATCGGCCAGCCCTGGAACGTGGTCCCGGCCCTGGGCGAGTCCGCCACCGCGGGCTGGGGCACCCCCCGCCTCGCCGCATCCGTGGAGCTGAGCGGCCTGGACACACTGGCCTTCACCGAGGACGTCCTGCCCGTGCTGCGCCAGGCGCCGGACGTGGCCGTGGACACCGCCGGCGACATCGCCGACTACCGCGAGGCCGAGGAAGCGCCGGTGGTCTCCATCTCCACCAAGGCCACGGAGCAGCGCGACTGGTTCGACCTCGGCATCCAGATTTCGCTTGAGGGCCAGCCTGTCTCGTTCGCGGCCGTGTTTTCCGCGCTGGCGGCGGGCCAGACCAAGATGCTGCTGCCCAGCGGCGCCTACTTCTCCCTGGACCTTCCGGAGCTGCACCAGCTGCGGGCCCTGATCGAGGAGGCCCGTTCGCTGCAGGACAACAAGGACGCGCCGCTCCAGATCAGCCGCTTCCAGGCCGGGCTGTGGGACGAACTCGCGCACCTGGGCATCGTGGACCAGCAGGCCGCGGCCTGGCGCTCCGCGGTAGGCGGTTTGCTCGAAGGCGGGATCGATGGGTTGCCCCTGCCATCGTCGTTGAACGCCGAACTGCGGCCGTACCAGCTGGAGGGTTTCAACTGGCTCAGCTTCCTGTACAAACACAGCCTGGGCGGGGTGCTCGCCGACGACATGGGCCTGGGCAAGACCGTGCAGGCACTGGCGCTGATGTGCGCGGCCAAGGAACACGGCGCCATTTCCCTTGACGGCTCGCCCGCAGACGGTTCGTCTGTTGGCACCGGCGTTCCCGCGCCCGACGGCGGCACTCCCTTTTTGGTGGTGGCCCCCACCAGCGTCGTGGGCAACTGGGCCGCGGAAGCCGCCCGCTTCGCGCCCGGCCTGACCGTCCGGACCGTCAGCGAAACCTTTGCCAAGAACGGCCAGGACGCCGCCGTCGAACTGGGCGGCGCGGACATCGTGATCACCTCCTACGCCCTGTTCCGGATCGATTACGACTCGTACGCTTCCAAGACCTGGGCGGGGCTGGTGCTGGATGAGGCCCAGTTCGTGAAGAACCACCAGTCCAAGGCGTACCAGTGCGCCCGGAAGCTGCCCGCGATTTTCAAGCTGGCCATCACCGGCACCCCGCTGGAGAACAACCTCATGGAGTTCTGGGCGCTGACGTCCATCGTTGCGCCGGGCCTGTTCTCCAGCCCCAAACGTTTCGCCGAGTACTACCAGAAGCCTGTGGAAAAGAACGGCGACAAGGGGCAGCTGGACAAGCTCCGCCGTCGCGTCCGGCCGCTGATGATGCGCCGCACCAAGGACCAGGTCATCCAGGACCTGCCGCCCAAGCAGGAACAGATCCTGGAAGTGGTGCTGAACCCGCGGCACCAGAAGGTCTACCAGACGCACCTGCAACGCGAGCGGCAGAAGATCCTGGGCCTGATCGAGGACGTGAACAAGAACCGGTTCACC
>DATCVX010000133.1:0-19416 GCA_036566705.1 Arthrobacter sp.
GCGATTACGCAGTTGCGAGCGCTGCTCTGAGGCAGTCACGGTGATAACCCCTACGATGAGGCGCCGTTCCAGGCGAGTGAGGAGCATCAGCCGTTGGCTGTCCGAAAGTGCCGCCGAACTGCCGACATCCCAGAAGAGCTCTACGCGGCTGTCCGAGGTGTTGACGTGTTGCCCGCCCGGTCCGGACGACCGCGAAAACCGCCAGCCAAGGTCCGACGCGGGTATGGTGAGCGCCGTCGAAACCTCCAGATCCATGCATCAAGCGTTGCACAGTATGGGGTCGGTCTGCCGCGCCCGTCTCAGGAGTAGGGTTTGACCTAGTCGACGAAGGGGTCAACGTGAGCTACAAATATCGAACCGTACGGGTTCGCGGTACAGAGCTGGTTGGAACAATTGCCCGAAAGCACGGGAGCGCGCCTGACATCTACGAAACATCCAAGGACCCGAGCACATCAGTTGTGCCGGTGTTCTTCGAGGCGACGGGCGAGGTCCGTTTCTTCGACAGATCCGTGCTGGAGGACGTTGTGGCTCCTGCCGGCTAGCTGCCGGACCGGGACCTTGCACGCGCAGCCAAAATTGTCCGGATCTTGAGCAGATATGGCGTGTCAGCCGGAATTCCGGGGACTAGGTTTGGCTTAGTGGTTCAGGCAGATGGACCCCCACCTTCAGTGGTCGGAGTATCAAATGGCTGACAGTAAACGCAGTGAGCATGCGCGGCGGAGGGCCGAAGCGAAGGCAGCGGGCGATGCACGCGAGGCAACGGGCAGCGGTGAGAAGGATCAAAAGGAGCCTTCTGACAAGGCTCCTGAGCCGCGCCGCGTCCCGGGCCTTCATGGCTACGACCCCAGCCAGTGGCCTGACGCAGGCCTGTAGTCCCTAGTGCCAGCCCTAA
This sequence comes from Arthrobacter sp., assembly GCA_036566705.1. Taxonomy (GTDB): domain Bacteria; phylum Actinomycetota; class Actinomycetes; order Actinomycetales; family Micrococcaceae; genus Arthrobacter. The sequence goes on from DATCVX010000133.1 coordinate 893, forward strand.
AGCCGATCATCCTCCTGGACATCGATGGCGTGCTCAACCCTGTGGCCCGTCCGGATAGCGGCGAAATGTCCCTGCCCGGGTTGTGGCTGCCGGAGGCCAAAGTTTCCCTCGTCCGAAGGCTGGCAGAGTGCGGCCGGATTGCCTGGGTGTCCACGTGGCCGGCGGACCAGACGGCCAGCCTGGAGTCGCAGCTGGACTTGGACGTTGCCCCTTTGCGCGTGACGCTGACGGTGCGTGCCGGCGACAGCGATGAGCCGACCCCGAAGCTCCGTTCCGTGCGCCGGTGGCTGACGAAAATGGAACTCGTGGGCGAAGCGGACTGGGACGCAGTGGTATGGATCGATGACGTGCTCGGGCCCGACGCGCGGGAGTGGGCTTCCCGCCACACCCAGCCGGTGCTGCTGGAACGGCCCGGCCCGGCTCAGGGAATGTCGGAAGTGCACGTCGTTGCCGTGGAGGTGTTCGTTGAGGCCTGACCCCATTGCCGTAGGTCCGGGCCGCAGGTCCTGGGCGCAGAGCCTCCGACGCCGGCATACCCGGGTTGGGTGAAGATCAGGACTAGAGTCCGTCGGGTACCAAGCTCGTACTCAACGGAGAGGTAGTCCACTGTGGCAGACAGAATCCTGACGAGAAGCGAAACCGAAGAACGTGGTCTCGCCCGAATAGCCCAGCGCCGCTGTCGATCGCCGACTCCTTCGGCAACGGCTTTTGGGACCTGACGGCGTTTACGCTGCAGATGGCGATGGCGGTCCTCACCGGTTATGTCGTGGCGTCCTCCCCTCCGGTAGCCAAGCTCATTAACCGGCTGGCTCTCGTCCCGTCCACCGCGCGTATGGCGGGTGCCGGCGGCCATGGCGGGCGAGTCCTGCGACGGATCCCGGCGCCTCAGCTGCCAATAACGCCGCGGTAACGGCTGATCCGTAGGTTCAAGGCGGAACGACCGACTAACGGGAGGCATGCCGTGGCGCCGCGACTCATCGAAATACGCCAGCCCAAAGCGAACGACGTGGTGGGACGGGAGTTCACGATCGCCGGATTCGGGACGGGGTTTGAAGCGACGGTCCTCTGGCGTGTGCTTGACACCGCCGGGCATGTCGTGGCGGCCGGCAACATCCAGGGTGCGGGCAGCATGGGGGTGATCCGCGACTTCGGACACCAGGTTTCGCTCGGCGGCTTCACTGCACGCGCTGCCCACCTGATGCTTCAGGTTTTCGGTGATGATCCCTCCGGAATGCCCCCGCCGGGGACGGATCTTAACGTGGTCCCGGTCACCGTCTTCACGGCGCTGGAGGGCTTCAGGCTCCACGAGGTGGTCAGCGGCGACAACCTGACGAAAATCGCCCGGGAGCAGGGCCAGAACACTACGGCAGACGATATTTTCCAGGCCAACCGGGACAGGATCAGCAACCCGAACCTGATCTTTCCCGGCCAGGTTTTCCGGATCCCGCTCCTCGCCTGAAGCCCCTTCGCTCAGAGGCGGTGTTCCATAAATACGCTGTTCGGATCCAGCGCGTAGCCGGCAAAAGGCGGGCACTCGGTGAATCCGTTGCGGGCATAGAGCCGCCGTGCGGGGGCGAAATACTCCTCGGTTCCTGTCTCAAGGAAGACGCGCCCGTAGTTTCGGCACCGGGCTTCCGCCAGGATGTGCCTGAGCAGGAGCGTGGCGACGCCGCGCCCGCGCGCGCTTGCCGTGGTGCGCATGGATTTGATTTCACCGTGCCTGGAAGTGCCGTCCGGGGAATCAAGGAGTTTGAGCGCGCCGCATCCCAGGAGTTCGCCGGCCTCTCGTGCGGTCCAAAACGTGATCAACGGTCCGGCCAATGCTGAGTGGTCCAGAGCGTGCACGCTTTCGGGCGGGGAGGTGGCGAACATGTCGGCCAGATGCTCGCCCAGGAGCTGGTGGACATCGGGGCGCGAAGGGTCATCGTGGGCAATGTGAATCATCGATCCAAATTTAGCCGGTCCATCGAAGCATCAGGAACCTCATCAATCAGCCCGGGAAGGCGGGGCGCAGCAAGCTGATGCGGGGAACGGGCGTCAATCGAAGTAAATTTTGTCCATTGAAAGGCTAAATACCCCCGAGTGGCCATACGATGGGCACGTCTCATCACTCAAAATTTTCGGGGGAAACATCATGAGCTATCCGCAATACCCGCAGCAACAGACGCCGCAGCAGACCTGGCAGGGCGGCGAGCCGCCGCTTTGGGCGCCGTACTACGGCGCACCGTTGCCGGCAGCCGTCAAGCGGTTCTTCAAGAAGTACGCCACGTTCTCCGGGCGGGCCAGCCGGAGCGAATTCTGGTGGTGGGCCCTTGTTTCCTTTGCCGTGAGCATCGTTCTCAACATCATCACCGGCGCGACGACGACCGCCAGCCTGGACAGCGCGCCAACCCTGGGCGCCGGGAGCATTTTGGCCGCACTCTGGGGCCTGGCCACGATCGTTCCGTCCCTGGCGCTTGTTGTGCGCCGCCTGCACGACGGCGGCTTCAGCGGCCTGCTGGCTCTCCTCCTGCTGGTGCCATTCCTCGGCGCCTTGGCTGTGCTGGTCCTGACAATCCTGCCGTCCAAGGCTGAAGGCCAGAAGTACGACCAGCCAACGGGCATCTAGCCCGTAAGCCGGCAGCCGCACGAACAGCTGATTCACCAATGCAGGAGGGCCCGTTCATGTGAACGGGCCCTCCTGTGTTCCCCGGCTTTCCGGCCTCATGCCGTTTCCAGAAGCTGACTGCACAAACTTCCCCATGGCTCCAGGATCTGCGAACAGGACTTCTGAACACTGGCAGGTCGATACATCCCTGCACTGTCGATACATCCCTGCACTAAGGTGCTTTCTTCGGTACTCCTGTTCCCAAAAGGAGGCAGCCATGGATGCTGATCCGGACCGCATTGTTGCGGACGGGCAGCTGACGATGTCGGACGCCGCATGGGAACAGGCCAGGATTCGAGCTTTGGTGATTGGCTCGTTGGCCGAGCGTGGCATCACTGGGATTGTTGCCGCTGACGAGGCAGCTTTGGAGCTCGGTGTTTCCCGGCGCCAGGTTTATACGTTGCTGGGCCGTTACCGCCAAGGCGCAGGCCTGTAACTGATCTTGCGGTCCATCGTTCCACTGGTGGCAAGGGCGGAAACCGCCTGCCTGAACCTGTTGAGGAAATCATTCGTGACCTGATCCGCAGGCGGTTCCTGACACGACAGAAACTGAGCGTGGCGGCACGCCACCGGTGACAAACGTCCGTTGCTTGAGCAGCTCGGCGTGGAAGTGGAGTGGCCGATGAGCGGTAAGCCCAAGTCGCTGTTCCTGGATAACGCGGCGGAGTTCAAGGGCGAGGCGTTGCGGCGTGGCTGTGAGCAGCACGGCATCCGTTTGTCCTATCGGCCTCCTGGTCAACCCCACTACGGCGGCATTGTTGAACGCGTAACAGGGACGGCCATGGGCAAAATCCACGAGCTCCCTGGGACAACTTTTTCCAATCCGGGAGAGCGAGGCACGTATGACTCCGAGAAGATGGTCGCACTGACTCTGCCTGAGTTGGAGAAGTGGATGGTGCTTGCGGTAGCCAGCTGCCATGGCAGCAGGCATGGCACATTAGGCCAGACGCCGGCAGCTATGTGGGCTGCCGGGGTCGTTGCCACCGGCATTCCTGCCGTCACCGCCAACCAGACATCGTTTCTCGTGGACTTCCTCCCGGTTGTCCGTCGTACCCTGACCCGCACCGGCTTCGTCATCGACTCAGCCGCCGAAAAGGAGTTCAAGGGCCGCTGTATCAGACAAAATCAACCACCAAATCGCACAAGCCAGGCAGTCGGTAACGACCATTCCTGCCCACGATCCGGCGAGGCGGCAAAATAGCGTGAATCCAGCGCTAAACGTCAGCAAGGCTCGGGGCAAGACGTAGGGGGCGGGTGCCCCGCCCCCTACGTTAGTTCTCGGTTTTAGGGATCTGTGAAGATCCACAGGCCGCTGTCACGGTCGCTGCCAAGGATATAGGTAGCCCCATCCTCTCCAACGAACGTTTCCACTCCCCAGAAGTCGTTGCCGGCCGGGTCGAGGTAGCTGCCGACTTCCACGAGCTCACAGGTGCTCTTGTCGGCCGGGGGGGTGCCGGGGTCGTACGGTACGCCGGCGCACTGGATCTGGATTGCCCGCAATCCGCCGGAATAGTACGAGAGGTAGGCAAGCGACGGATCGAGAGGATCAACGGCCACCTCATGGACGCTGAGGTCCCCGTATCCGAACGCGTACGCCGGATCATGTGCTTCAGGAATGGCGTAGGTGTCCAGCTCCTGCAGGGTGTCTGCGTCGAAGAGATGGACATAGCCCCATCCGTCGAAGATTGATCCCACTTGGATCCTGTCACCTACAACTCCGATGGCGATGTTTTCAGGGTAGGTCCAAGCGGCCGGATCGAGTGGTTCCAGATTGAAGAGTGCATGGAAGGCCTCGTGCGTGGTGCAGACCGCGACGATCTCGTCAACAAACGCGCCGGAACCGCAGAAAGCCGTGTCCTCTTCACCTGCCGGTAAATGCCGCTGCACGAGCAGCACAGCGTCCCATCCCGCCAAGGCCGCCTGATGTGCCTTTTCGCCAGGGAAGCATGGCTCCTCCGGGGCACTTGGGTCACCGGCCGGGCCGCGTTGCAGAACTAGGATGGTTTCATCCCCGGGCTGAAGAGAGTCCGGGTAACCAGGGATGTCCTCAGGGCTGGGCAAAGCAGCAGAGTCAGGGCAGCCGTAGCCGCCGTAGACCACAGGGCCGCTAAGAGTCAGGTCCTCAAGTGTGGCGGGAGGTTGTCCTCCGGGCACGATCACCGATTCATATCCGCCCTGGAGGGGGCCGCTTGTGATTTGGAGGGTATCTGCCCGGTACGGGGCGAAGTCCTCGTCGGTGCCGATGAAGAACTCGTTGTCCACCGTAAATTCCGCCTGATGCGCGTTGCCCTCCGGTGTCAGTGAGACGCCAAGGGACTCGAGCAGTTCGGGGTCGACGGCAGCGAATTCGGTGTCGCCCAGGAATACCGCGTTGGTGGGATCGGTGACGTCGAGGAGAACATAGCCGCCGTCCCAGTAGGAGAGCAGCATGATGAAGCGTCCGTCGATTTCCTTCACGACCATGTCATGAAGGAAAGAGTCCGTCAGGTTCAGCTCCGGCTGATCGACGCCGAAGTCGTTCAGATTGTATTCGGCGACCAGGCGCGGCCGGTGCGGGTTGGTGATGTCCAGGATGTCCACGTCAGGGAACTGCTCGTTGTCGGTCATCACGAGGTACGCGTTGGCTCCGGTGTCCCAGGCGAAAGCGCTGTGGATCTCATTGGCGTCTCGGCTTCCTGGCTCCCGGTCCCCAAAGTTCTCGGATAGCTTTTTGGGGTTGGTGGGGTCGGTGACGTCCCACAAGGAGACACCGCCTTTACCGTTCTTGCCGCATGCCTCGTTGTTCATCACGAGGATGTCGCCGCTGAACTGTGCGGTGGTGATTTCGACGACCTGCATTCCTTCGCCGGGGCGGGTGTCCTGGTGCGAGGGGATGAATCCGATCAGCTCCGCTGATTGCGGGTTCGATTCGATGTTGGTGATGTCGATGACGTAGGCACCGGCATCGGGGCTGTTTTGACCTCCGGTCTCGGGGCCGGCACAGTCGGGCTCGCCCCAGTTGGCGAGAAATGCCGTGTTCCCGTCGGGCGAGACGGTGACATCGGCGATCAGGTCCGGCGTGTTGGTGACATCCACGACGTCGAGGAGTTTGAGCTTGCCCGTGGCTCCGGTTCCGATGAGGTGTCCCTCATCGGTACCGTGCTGCCCGTCAGGATCGGCGGTAGCGCCGGTAAGCCCGAATGTGAAGAGTGAGAAGGTGCTGATTGCTGCAATAAAAACCAACCTACTGCGGTGTAGCATGGTGTGCCTCCGGCTAGGAATTCAGTTGGATCCCCCTTATGGCGCAAAGCATAGACCTGCCACTTTCCGCGAGTCCAGACCTAATTCATGGGTGTTCTCCGGCTAACATCCAGCCCCGCTGAAGCTCATGAGGGCTTTCCTTTTTGAGCCCAATTCGGAAGGGCATATCCACTGCGCCCCTCCAACCGTGGTCCCATCTGCGAGGAGGAACTCAGGGACGAAAGCCTGTTCATGCGTTGGCGCCCTTGGCTGGTCGGGTCTGAGCCTGCTGGCTGTCGAGGACTTTCTGTCCGTGCCGGGTCAGTCCGCGGGGTTTGTAGACGGACAAGACGCTCGTGACGAGCAGTGCGAGGATCGCTGCGCCGGCGTCGGCGACGAGCTGAATCCTCATCCCGTTCATGTCCGACGGGCCCAGATCTGTTGTCAGGGCCATTTCGGCCATCGCGGTAACGGGCTGCAGATGCACGAGGAGCAGGGCGGTGGCCAGGGCGGTGATGATGAGCTTGATCAGGACCCAGTAGTGCCGAATCAGGCCCCAGACCGTGCCTAGACCTTGAATGATTCCGGAAATCAGGGAGGCCAGGCTCAGCGGAAAGATGATCATCCAGCCGACAAGGTTCATGATCACGTAGGCCGCACGCACCATCTGGGCGTCAGGGGACGTCAGCCCGGCGATGGCCAGGAGAAGGAACGCGGCTATGGCACCCAGCCAGCCCACAGAGGAAATGATGTGGACGGTCAGGGCTGCCTTGCGCACCGCGGGGGGCACGCGGGGCGGGCTCAGCAGCGCTTAAAGGATTTCCTTGCAGAGCTAATTCAAGAAGGCGCGGACGAATCAGTTTTCCGCACGGACGTTTCTCCCGGTGAGCTTGCGGTTTTTTGTCTCCACGCCCTTGGAGCAGCAGCCGGACCGACTACACATGAGGCCGTGCTCAGGCTGGTCCGAGTCACCATGGACGCGCTGCGGCCCGCTCAAGAATCGAGCGCCTAAGTCGATAATCATCCTCGTTGGCGGCGCCTGAGGTGAAGGCCCGCACGGTGGCGGGCCTTCACGTGCCGGGTAACAACGGTAAAGGCGCTGAAGCCGGAGGCGTTCATGGTTACGAGGCTGCGTCCGCGGGCCGGAATGTGGCGCCGCCGTCGGTGGACACGACCAGCCCTTCGGTGGTGGCGGCCCAGATCCAGGGTTTGCCTTCCGCGCCTTTCACTGCGGTGATCGCCTGGACCCGGCCCGCGATCCGGCCCGCGGGGCTCCAGGTATTTCCGGCGTCGACTGAATGATGGACCGTGCCGTCGGGTTCAACACCGAGGACTTCAGTCCCGCTGGCGAATGCCGCGAACTGGATGATCGGTGCCGTGGTGACCGGTTCCCAGGTTTTGCCGCCGTCGGTGGAGCGTTGGAGCCCATCTCGGGTAGTGGCCAGAACGGTGTCCGTTTCCGATGTGCCGGCCAGGACCGCGGGAACGAAACCGGCGGCGACGTCGGTCCAGGTTTTGCCGTCAGGGCTAATCCGAAGCGTCCCGTCGTATGCGACGATCCCGGACCTGGCTGCAGCGAGGGCATGGAAGTCTGATTCGCCCTGGCGCGAGAGCTGTTCCCAGGTTTTGCCGCCGTCCACGGATTTGATGAGCCCCAGGGGGTCGGGCAGATCGGAACCGGGGCCGGGGTGCCCGGAAGCGTAGAACACGCCCTGGTCGGCTGCGGCGGTGAAACCCATCAGGTCGTTAGTGGCCCCGATCTGGCTGGCGGGAGATTTGGTGACGTCGAACAGGCCTTCATGGGTGGCGAGCAGCACCTGGTCGGTTTCCCGGTTCACGCTCAGGCCGTGGACGTGGGAGCTGGGAAGGCTGGAGGCTGCAGTGGACGGTGCGGTGGTCGATGGGCCGGGGGCGCAGGCGGACAGGGTGAGTAGGAGAGTGGTTGCTGCGGCGAGGGCAGCCGCGGGCTGATGTCGGGTTAAAGAGTGCAGGGGCATGTGGGAACTCCAAAAAGGTGGCCGGGGAAATGGTGGGGGAAGGTACCGGAAGGCACAGGCCCCGTGGGAGGGCCGGTGCCTTCAACATGTGCTGGCTAGAGGGCGGCCAGCAGGTCCTTCATTTCCTTGATCTCGGCTTCCTGGGCGGTCGCGATGTCTTTGCTGAGCTTGATCGCGTCAGCATTTTTGCCCTGTGACGTTACTGTTTTGGCCATCATCACGGCGCCTTCGTGGTGGGCGATCATTTGGGTGAGGAAGAGCTTGGCCGCTTCGGTGCCCTGGGCGGCTTCGAGCTGCTTCAGGTCATCGTCGCCCATCATGCCGTCCATGCTGTGGCCGGCTGCCATGGTGGCTGATTCGTTCCAGCTCTTCAGCCAGCCCGTCATTGTTTCGATCTCTGGTGCCTGGGCCGCCTTGATCCTCGTGGCGAGGTCGGTGACCGCTGCGGGAATGTCTTTCTTCTGCAGCATCATCTCGCTCATTTCCACGGCCTGTTCGTGGTGCGGGATCATTCCCTGGGCGAACATGGTGTCGGCCGCGTTGTGTTCGGCCGAGGCGGCCGGAGCGCTGCTGGACATCATCCCCGAGCTGCCGTGGTCCATGCCCGGCATCGAGCTTCCGGTCGAGGCGGAGCTGGAGGTGGTTGTGGAACCGGTGGAGCAGCCGGCGAGGGCGAGTGCTGCGGCGACGGCAGCGGTGGAAAGGGTAAGGAAATTCTTGTTCATCATGGTTTTCGGGATCCTTCAAGACATCAGGGGCGCGTGGGCGCAGTGGTGGGTGAGTGTGCATCGGTGATGCGCCGGAGGGGCTCGAAGGAGCCGGCACCGGGCAAGGGCAGCGCTGGTCAGGTCACAGCGCAGGCCGGTGTTTTACGTTCGGCTGATGCAGAGTTCACCCGGTGAAGGACTGCCGGGAAGATAGGACCAGCCCGCGCTCGTATCGGTCAGGGCCCTTGTGTTTGAGCTCCTGGCGATGACCCAAGCACCTGGCAGCGGTGCGGCCAGGGAACCGGACTTCGCTGACGGGGTACAGGACGCAGTCATCGCCTGCATGCTGGTGCAGTTGCCCGAATCCTGGCACGGCACCGAATCCAGACCTGAACCGGCCTGGAACCCAGCCATGTCCGGGACCGAAGACGCGGGAAGGTGTTCCGTGTGCCCGGCAACGGATGATTCGTGATGGGCGCTGCCGGCCGCTGCCGCCATGGAGGGTGAGTGCAGCGCGTGGGTGGTCGTCATGACATGCATGCCGAAAATTCCGGCAATAAGTGCCAGGACGGCTCCGAAAAGACCCGCGCGGCGGAGGAACGACATCACGGCACGATGCTCATGTGCGGTCATGGCGGTCCTCCTCCCTTCGAAGTGGGCTTTGGTTCCAGATTACCGGCAGTGTGCCTGGGCGCCCTCCGATACAACGAGCCTGGACCGGATTCGGTTTCAGCCGTGGACCGGAATTCAGACAGGGAACTTAGGCCCTTGCGGCGAAAACCGGTGCAGAACACACTATGGACAACACTGGTGAAGAACCACTCGGAGGGCGGCACCCATGGACGGCGATGAAGAATTCAGGATTCTTGCCGGGGTGGATGGCTCCGCCCCGTCGCGCCTCGCGCTGGAATGGGCAGTCACGGAGGCGCGGCTGCGCCACGGCCAGGTCCGGGTCGTGACCGCGTGGCAGTTCCCGCCCGTCACCGTCGGGATGGAAGGGCTGATCCGGGATCCGGATGTCTTCCCGCAGGCCGCCAGACGTCTGCAGAACGAGACCCTTCAGCGCGTGGACAGCGAAGGCGTGACAGTGACCGGCGATGTTGTCCAGGGCCACCCGGCCGATGTGCTGCTGCGCTCGGCCGAGAACGCCGACCTCCTGGTCGTGGGGTCCCGTGGTTTGGGCGGATTCACAGGAATGCTGCTGGGCTCCGTGTCCACGCTGATCCTTCATCACTCGCCCTGCCCGGTCCTCGTGGTCCGGACCCGGTCCCGGACCGGCGGTGAGGAATGAACCACCACCCGGTGACCGTAGGGGCCACAGGCGCGGCGGAAGCAACGGCCGTGACCGATGAACACACCTCGCACGTACATCCGCCTGCCGGACCCCGTGGCGGTGCGTTCCCAGCGCGGACCGTCCGGGGCATGCTACAGGGCCTGTGGCACGCGGTCGTCGGCGCGGTTGGCCTGGTCATGGGGCTTCTGCCGCACGTCCTGCACCATATCGGGCTGCTGGCAGGGACCGCGCTCGTGGCAGGATCCGGCGGGACCGTCCTGTTCGGAGCCCTCGGGCTGCTGGCGTCCATTCCGATGCTGATCCGCCTTTACCGGCGGTTCGGCAGCTGGGTGGCACCGGCCGCGGGTCTGCTGGTCTTCGCCGCCATGTTCTCCCTGTCCGCGTTCGTCATCGGCCCGGCCATCAGCGGCACCGGAGGCGACGTTACACCTTCCCCGGCGCCGACTGCGGACCACACCGATCACCCGGGCCACTAACCCAGCTCATGGGCCACGGGCATCCGGTGTTCATTCGGATGCCTTGGAGTGCCGGAGTGGACCGGCTAGTTCGCGCCGGCCAGGACGTATCCGGAGGAGCTGACGGCTTCGGCCAGCGCCTGCCGGTCAGCGGCGCCGGTGACGTGCAGCCGTGACGTGCCGCCCGGAACCAGGTGCACGGTGGCAGTCTCAACTCCGGCGACCCCGGAGACGGCACGTTCAACGGTCTGCACACAATGCCCGCAGGTGAGCCCTTCCAGGGCGTACTGGGCAGCGGATCCTGGGGCAGCGGTCTGCGCCCGGGCGGTTGCCGCCGGGCGGGTTTCAGCTGTCGGGGAGCAACAGCTGCAGCCCTGCTGGGCCGTGGAGGCCAGGGGCAGCTGGGTACGTGATTCGGATGTTCCGCACATGTCAGTTTTCCTTCAAACAAGGGATAGGAAAGAGGATGTTGCGGTTGAACGGCTGTGACGGCCTCGGCCTGGACAAACCACGTCACTGGCAACACCTCAAATATACCCCCTAGGGGTATGTTGGGCAAGGGGTTGGCGCGCCGCATCTGCAGGCGCTGGGTTGCCATCCGAGGGGACGTTAGGCACTACCCGTCCTGTTGAGCGGGCCTGACACTTGGTGTCATGAGCAACGATCCTGCCCCCGGGCACGCCCCACCCCGGCCCTGGCTTCAGGGCCTGCTGGCCGTCCTCATTGCCGCGGCCGCCTTCTACCTGATCTCCAACCACTGGCTCCATATCCTGGACGCACTGCCCTATCTGGGCGTGGTGCTGGTGATGAGCTTCTGCATGTTCGGCCACGGGCGCCACGGCGGCCGTGGCAACTCCACGCATCAGGGGCACGGCGGACAGGGCGCTCCGGGAGGGCTTGCCCGCCCCGGGTCCGGAGGAGGAGACGGCCATGTCCACTGATTACGGGTATGACCTGTGGTGGCTGGTGATCATCAATTCTGCGGTCTTCATCATTTTCGCGTTCAGCTTTGTCAGGCCCACCACGAAATTGGACTGGCGGGCCATGGGCGGTTTTTCGGCGTTCATCGTGGCGCTGTTCACCGAGATGTATGGGTTCCCGCTGACGATCTACTTGCTCTCGGGCTGGCTGGGGGACCGGATACCGGGTGGTGATCTGCTGAGCCACGATACGGGGCATTTGTGGCAGGATCTGGCCGGGTGGCAGGGTGACCCGCACCTGAGCCCGTTGCACCTGCTCAGCAATGTACTGATCGCGGCGGGGTTCATCCTGCTGTATCTGTCCTGGCAGGTTCTCTTCGCGGCCCAGCGGGACCATCGCCTGGCAGTCACGGGCCCCTACGGCAGGGTCCGTCACCCGCAGTACGTGGGGTTCCTGATCATCATGGCCGGGTTCCTGCTGCAGTGGCCCACCCTGCTGACCCTGCTCATGTTCCCGGTCCTGGTCTTCGTGTACCTGCGCCTGGCCCGGAAGGAAGAACACCTGATGGAGGCTGAGTTCGGCGACGACTATGCCGCCTACCGCCGCCAGGTCCCCGGATTCATTCCCCTGATGGGACGGCGCCCCGCGGGCACAGGGCGGAAGCCGCAGGAGGGACTGTAATGCCCGGGCGGCCGCACACGACTGAGGGGGCGGGGCCATGCTTTTCCTGGCGATAAAGAACCTGGTCCAGGAAAAGACCCGGCTGCTGATCAGCGTCGGCGGGGTGGCGTTCAGCGTGCTGCTGATCATGAGCATCCAGGGCCTCTATCAGGGCTGGAGCAACAAGATCGGCGAGTACATCCGTACCGTGCCGGCGGATTACTGGATTACCCAGACCGGTGCGACGGACATGTTCCACACCCCGTCCGTGCTGCCCTTGACCGTCCAGGACTTCCTCACGAGTGTTCCCGGGGTTGCAACCGCAAAGCCGTTCAGTGGCCGCCGTGTTGCGTTCGCGCACAACGGCAGGGACATCAACCTCTACGTCATCGCCGACGACACGGAGAACAACGTCGGGGCCCCCGCCCGCGTCGTTGAGGGCAAGGCCGTCCCGGACAAGGGCGAAATCATCATCGACCGGGTGGTCGGACGCAGCGAGAACATCCGGATCGGGGACACGATCCCGGTCGCCGGCAGGGAACTGAAAGTCGCCGGCTATTCCGAGGGCGGCTACATCCTCAGCTTCTCCTTCGCGTTCGCCACCAAAGACGACGCTGAAAGCATCCTCCAGCTGCCCGGAGCCACCAATTTCTTCCTCGTCACGGTGAATGAGAACGCGGAGGCAACCGGGGTCGCGTCCCGGATCGAAGCCGACCCGGCGGTCGATGCCATCACCAAGGACAGGTTCGTGGAGAACAACACGAACATCGTCCGGGACACCTTCCTGCCGATCATCCTGGTCCTGCTGCTGATCGGGATCGCGGTGGGCATGACCGTGATCGGCCTGACCATCTTCACCTCAACCATCGAAAAAGCACGCGAATACGGGGTCCTGAAGGCCATCGGGGTGAGCAACCGCCAGCTCTACAACGTGGTGGTGGAGCAGGCCGTCACCGCTGCCGTGCTCGGATACCTCGTCGGGGCGGGCCTTGCCCTGACCGTCAGCGCCGCCGCGGGAAACTTTGTCCCGGAATTCATTACGGAAATCCGGTGGCTCGATGCCGCCTGGATCTTCGGCGTCACCCTGGTCATGGCCGTGGTGTCCTCGCTGCTGCCGGTCCAACGGCTGGCACGCATCGACCCGGCGGAAGTGTTCCGCGCATGAGCGTCGTCGCAGTCCAGGACGTGTCCAAGACCTTCGGGGCCGGCCACACGGCGGTGACCGCCGTGGACCACGTTTCCCTCACCGTTGACGCCGGAGACATTGTCCTCGTGATGGGCCCCTCCGGGTCCGGCAAGACAACCCTGTTGTCCATGATCGGCACCCTCACGTCCCCAACAACCGGGCGGATCCTCATCTCCGGGCAGGACACCTCCACACTGGGACCAACACAGCTCTCCTGGCTGAGGCTGCGGGAGTTCGGGTTCGTCTTCCAGACCTTCAATCTGCTCTCGGCCCTGACAGCGGAGGAAAACGTCATGATGCCCCTGCTCACCGCAGGGGTGCCCCGGAAACATGCCCGGGCCAAAGCCCGGGCGGCGCTGGAGCAGCTCCAGCTCGGGCACCGGCTGCGGAACCTGCCCCGGGACCTCTCCGGCGGGGAGAAGCAACGCGTGGCCATCGCCCGGTCCCTGGCGAATAACCCCCGGCTGATCCTCGCCGACGAACCCACAGCCAACCTGGACGCCAAGACCGGCCAGGACGTGACCCTGCTCCTGTGTGAAACGGCCTGCCGGGAAAACCGGGCCGTCATCATCGTTAGTCATGACCAGCGGCTCCGGACGGCCGCCAAGCGGGTCATCACCATCGAGGACGGGCGCCTGACCGCCGAAGAAGCCGGCGACCACAACCTGAATTGCCGGATGCACCCGGAAGCGGCACCGGCGTGAAAATGACCGACGAAGAACTCCTCGCGACGCTGGCTGACCCGGCCGAAGATCCGGCCCGGATGGAACGGATATGCACCGAAATCGATGCCGGTTTCCGGCTGCTCTCGGGCAAGTTCGGGAAAGCAGTGGCCGTCTTCGGATCAGCAAGGCCCGGACCCGGGGACCCCCGCTACACGGCTGCCCGGACAATGGGGGCACGGTTCGCCGAGGCAGGGTTCGCGGTCATCACGGGAGGAGGCCCGGGCCTGATGGAGGCGGCCAACCGCGGCGCGGCGGAAGCCGGCGGCACCTCCGTCGGTCTCGGCATCGAGCTGCCGCGCGAACAGTCACTGAATCCCTACCTGGACGTGTCCATGACCTTCCGATACTTCTTCGTGAGGAAGCTCATGTTCGTCCGGTACGCCTCCGCCTTCGTCGTCCTTCCTGGCGGATTCGGCACCCTGGATGAACTCTTTGAAGCCCTGACCCTCATCCAGACCGGAAAAATCCACGAATTCCCCGTCATCCTGATCGGAACAGGACACTGGGCCGGCCTCATGGACTGGATCCGGGAACGACTCCAGGAGCAGGGCTTCATTGCCCCAGGTGACATCCGCCTGCTGCGGTGCACCGACGACATCGATGAAGCCGTCGACCTGATCCAGCAATGCCACCTCCGCCAGCACGCGCTCTGACCACTGACCGTAATGAACGGGGAGGGCGCCGGAGGGGGCAACGGGGCACCCCGTCCCGGGACGATGCTCTGGATCACCGCGGTGTGGGGCCCGTGTTTTCCGGCCATCCGGTTCGCCCGGTGTCGTCCTGGTCCTCGGTTCGCCCCGGCTCGTGGTCCGCCGGCCCCGGGCCGCCTCCGCCAGCCGGGACCAAAGCCTCTGACGCCCTGCACCGGGGGCGGACGATAGTGAACTGCAAGGGCAGCCTGGCGCGCCCGCGGACAGCGAGGGAGAACATTGATGATGTATTGGGACGGGAACATGGGCGTCTGGGGCTACATCCTGATGGGCGTGGGCACTGTCTTGTTCTGGGGAGCGATCATTACCGGCCTCGTCCTCCTCGCCCGCTCCCTGGGCGCAGGCAACCGCCGGTACGACGGCGGCGCCCCGCCGGGTGGGGGCGTCGCTGAACACCTGCTCGCCGAACGGTTTGCCCGCGGTGAGATCGACGAGAGCGAGTACACCGCCCGCCTCACGGTGCTCCGGCGCGGCCGCGGCACCTAAGCGAACCAGGTGGCACGCCGATGCCGTCCAAAACCTTGACCTATACCCCTAGGGGTATAGGTTCGGACTGACCGGAATCCGGCGTCCTGGGCGAAAGCCCCACGCAGTGAAGGTCCGGCAGCGGGGTGAACCCCTGCTGTCCTCCCGGACCCCTGATGACCTAAGGACGACGACACCATGTCTGCTGACCCGAAGCACGGCTCCTACGCAGTTGCCACGCCACTGCAACGCACTGTCGTGGAAGTCCGTGGCCTGCACTGGGCCACCTCCAAAGCAGTGATCGAACGAGTCCTGTCCCGGCGGCCTGGCGTTGCCGGGGTGGACGCGAACCCCGTTGCTCAAACCGCAACCGTAAGCTTTGACCCCTCGCTGACCTCGGTGGAGCAAATCTCCGGGTGGGTCCGGGACTGCGGATACCACTGCCGCGGCGAGTCCGTCCCCGACCACGTCTGCTACCCCATCGAGGGCACACACACCGCCGCGATGAAGCATGACACCGCCCCGAAAACGGGCACAGCCCACCCGCACAACGGGCATGCCCACCCGGCACCGGACACGCACGGCGGCCACGGCCCGGGCGGACACGGTGCGATGGCCCGGACCCCGCAGGACGTGATGGGCCACGGAGGACACCACGCCGGAATGTCGATGGATGACATGGTCAAGGACATGCGCAACCGGTTCCTGGTCGCCGCCGTCCTCTCCATCGGCGTGACGCTCTGGTCCCCGATGGGCCGGGACATGTTCGGCTTCACCGCCCCGACCCCGTTCGGGATCCGGGACGACGTCATGGCACTGATCCTGTCCCTGCCGGTCATCTTCTACTCGGCCTGGATCTTCTTCGACGGCGCCTACCGGGCGTTGAAGGCACGCACCCTGGACATGATGGTCCTGGTCGCGATCGCCGTGGGCACCGGGTGGCTTTACAGCGTGTGGGTCACCCTCACCGGCGGCGGTGAGGTGTTCTACGAAGCCGCGACCGTCCTGGCCTCCTTCGTGCTGCTGGGCCACTGGTTCGAAATGCGTGCACGCGGCGGGGCGAACGAGGCCATCCGCACGCTGCTCGAGCTCGCCCCGCCGGTCGCGGTCGTGATCCGCGACGGTCAGACGGTCGAGATCCCCACCTCCGACGTCCAGGCCGGGGACCTGCTGCTGGTCCGCCCCGGATCGAAGATCCCCGTTGACGGGGAAGTCGAAGAGGGTCAGTCGGAGGTCGATGAGTCCATGGTCACCGGCGAGAGCCTGCCGGTCACCAAGACCATCGGCTCCGACGTGATCGGCGCGTCCATCAACACCACCGGCACGATGCGGGTCCGGGCCACCAAAGTCGGAGCCGACACCGCCCTGGCGCAGATCGTGGCCCTCGTCCAGGAAGCCCAGAACTCCAAGGCGCCGGGTCAGCGGCTGGCCGACAGGGCCGCGTTCTGGCTGGTCCTGGTCGCCCTGATCGGCGGGACGGTAACGTTCGCCGCCTGGCTCGCCCTCGGCGCCGGCATCCAGGCCGCCCTGCTGTTCGCCATCACCGTCGTCGTGATCACCTGCCCCGACGCGCTCGGCCTGGCCACACCAACGGCCATCATGGTCGGAACCGGGCTCGGCGCCAAACGCGGTGTCCTTTTCAAGAACGCCACCGCACTGGAAGTCTCCGCCCGGATCGACACCGTCGTCATGGACAAAACCGGCACCCTGACGAAGGGCGAACCCGAAGTAACCGACGTCGTCGTCAAAGACATCGACCAGAACACCCTGCTGGCGCTGGCCGCCGCGGTGGAGCAGGAGTCCGAACACCCCCTCGCCGCGGCCGTGGTCCGGCATGCCCGGGAACACGGCGCACCCGTCCTGGCGGCCTCGGATTTCCTTAACATCCCCGGCCACGGGGCCGGCGCAACCGTCGACGGTCACCGTGTACTGGTCGGCAACCGCAAACACATGGGCGATGAAGGCATCGACCTAGGACCGCTGGCCGCCGTGCGCGACGAACTTGCCGCCACCGGACGGACCGCCGTGCTCGTGGCAGTGGACGGCCGGGCCGCTGCGGTGATCGCCATGGCGGACGCCGCGAGGGAAACCGCGGCCGCCGCCGTCGCCGCCCTGCACGAGGCCGGGATTGAAGTCGTCATGCTCACCGGCGACAACGAAGCGACCGGCCGCAGGATCGCCGGCCAGTTGGGTATCGACACGGTCATCGCCGAAGTGCTCCCCGGGGACAAATCAGCGAAAATAGCCGAACTACAACAGGCGGGGAAGAAAGTGGCCATGGTCGGCGACGGCGTCAACGACGCACCCGCCCTGGCCCAGGCAGACCTTGGCATCGCAATCGGCGCCGGCACCGACGTTGCCATCGAGACCGCCGACGTTGTCCTCATGCGTTCGGACCCCCTGGATGTGCCGATCGCCCTGCGGATCGGCAAAGGAACGCTGCGCAAAATGCGCCAGAACCTGGGCTGGGCCGTGGGCTACAACACGATAGCGCTGCCCATCGCCGCCGGAGTCTTCGCCTTCGCCGGCGTCGCCCTCAGTCCCGAGATCGCGGCCCTGTCGATGTCCGGCTCCAGCTTCCTGGTCGCCGTCAACGCCCTGCTGCTCAAACGGCTCCGTCTGCCCCGGCCGGAAACACCCGAGGCCACCACCGCCCGTGAAACCCAGCCGCTGGCCCCGGCCGGCACCCGCTAGGCAACCAGACCATGGACCTCCGCCTCATCTCCCGATTGCTGTACCTGCGCGCCGCCTGGCGCAGGAGGGACCATTGGGACGCCGCCCGGATCACAGCCCACCAGGAACGCGCCCTCCAGGAACTCCGTCGGGCCACCTACGCCAGCTCCGGGTTTTACCGGCGCCATCACGCTGGCCTGTATGACGCCCCGCTGGACCAGCTGCCGCCCGTAACGAAAGCGGACCTGATGGACCACTTCGACGAGGCCATCACCCCATCGGACCTGAAGCTCGCTGACCTGGAAATCCATCTCCGGGCTCTCACTCAGAGCGGCGGAGACCCGGGGCTGCCCTGGCAGGGCCAATGGTGGGCCGCGGCCACGGCCGGGACCACCGGCCGGCGCGGAACCTTCGTCTGGAACCGCGCCGAATGGGCGACCATCCTGGCCTCCTACGCCCGGGCGAACGACTGGGCCGGGATCTCCGCCGGACTCACCAAACCCCTCAAAATGGCCCTCGTCAGCTCCCGGGTACCCACCCACCAGTCCGCCGTCGTTGGCGCGTCCCTGCGCTCCAGACTCGTCCCCGCCCTCCGCCTGGACGTCACCGCACCCATGGACGAGACGGTAGCCGCGCTGAACCGGTTCCAGCCCAGGATCCTGGTCGGCTACGCCTCAGCCCTCAAACCCCTCGCGGCCGAGCAGCGCGCCGGGCGCCTGCACATCTCCCCGCAGGGCGTCATGTCCGCATCCGAGGTCCTCAGCCCGCACACCGCCGCGGAACTGGAGGCCGCCTGGGGAAGCAAACCTTTCGATGTCTATGCCGCCACCGAAACGGCGGGGATCGCGTCCCCCTGCACCTATCG
>DATCVX010000134.1:0-7665 GCA_036566705.1 Arthrobacter sp.
CCTACCCGCCGTTCGCGGCGCTGCTGTTTGCGGGGCTGGCGCTGCTGCCGCTCGGGACCAGCGGCCTGATCTTTATTACGACGGCGCTGGTGGGGGCGGCCGTGGTGGCCGCCTGGCTGGCCCGGCACTATTTCGGGCTGCGCAGCTGGCGCACCTCCTTCGCCGACTGGCGGTTCCGCACCGTGGCGCTCGCCGGCACCGGTGCCATCCTGCTGCTTGGCCCCTGGCGGGACACGTTCGACTTCGGCCAGATCAACATCATCCTGATGGGCCTGATCCTGGCCGACTTCGCGTTGTACGGGAAGGACCGGGCGGGGGAGATCCGTTGGCCCGCCGGGCTGCTGATCGGCCTGGCGGCCGGCATCAAGCTCACCCCGCTCGCGTTCGGCCTGTACTTCCTGGTGCGCCGCGACTTCAAGGCCCTCGGCTGGATGGCGGCCGGTTTCTTCGGCTCCATCGCCCTGGCCTGGGCCGTGCTGCCCAACGCGTCGCTGACCTTCTGGACCAAGATCCTGCCGGACACCGGCCGGATCGGCGGGCCCGCCTACCTGGACAACCTTTCCGTGAAAGGGCTCCTGCTCCATGTGGGCCTGCCGGATTCGGGCCTGACCAGCGTGCTCTGGCTGGTGCTCTCGCTGGGTCTTGCCGTGCTGACCGCCCTAGTCATCAAATGGGCGGTGGCTGCCGACGAGAACTTCGTGGCCGTCTCCGCCACCGCAGTGCTGATGCTGCTGATCAGCCCCGTCTCCTGGTCCCACCACTGGGTCTGGATGGCCGTGGCGCTCCCGTCCATGGCCTTCGCAATGCACCGGGTGCCGACACGTACCGGGAAAATGCGGCTCTACGGCTGGATCATCGTGGCTGTTTCGGCGGTGGCGTTCTACCTCACGCCCAAATACCTGGCCATGATGGCCGGGGCCAACGAGTGGGGCAAGGATCCGCAGACCCAGTTCCAGCTGGCCGTCACCAGCCTCGGTGTGCTCTGCGGCGTGGCGCTGCTCGTCTATTGGGCGGTGGCTTACAGTCCGTCGCGCCGCAAGCCTGGCTTTCTTCAAGAAAGTTAGCTAGGGTGCCCTTATGGCGCTCCGATCCGACTGGTCCACCCGCAACTGCAGCATGGCACGCGGCCTCGACATCCTGGGCGACCCCTGGACCATGCTGGTGCTCCGCGAGGTCTTCTTCGGCAACGGGCGCTTCGACGCCATGAAGTCCCGGCTGGAGGTGGCCGATTCCGTGCTCACCAAGCGCCTGGCAGGGCTGGTGGAGTCCGGGCTGCTCAGCAAGAGAACGTACGACGGCGGCGGCCGCACCCGCCAGGAATACGTCCTGACCCCCAAAGGCGAGGATGCCCTCCCGGTCCTGAACGCCGTGGTGATATGGGCGGAAAAGCACCTCCCCGTCCCGTCCGAGCAGGCCCACATGTACGTGATCCACTCCGGCTGCGGGCAGCGGACCAGCTCAGCAGACACCTGCACCGGATGCGGTGAGCGGCTCACGGCCGCCAACACCAGCTGGCACAGCCTCACCCGCTCGGATGCTCCCGTGCAACTGGCTACAGCCGCATGAGCGCCACCGAAACCTCCCGCCGCCGTCGGCTGCACCCCGCCTGGATCGTGGCCGCCGTCGCGTTCCTGGCCCTCGTCGGCGCCGCCGGGTTCCGGGCCGCGCCGGGCGTCCTGATGGTGCCGCTGCAGCAGGAGTTCGGCTGGTCCACCACCGTCCTCTCGGCTGCCGTCAGCATCAACCTCGTCCTCTTTGGCCTGACCGCTCCCTTCGCCGCCGCCCTGATGGAACGGTTCGGGATCCGCGCCGTTACGGCCACCGCGCTGGTGCTGATCGGTGCCGGCAGCGCACTCACTGTCCTGGTGAACCAGTCCTGGCAGATCCTGCTCACCTGGGGTTTGCTCATTGGCCTCGGCACGGGCTCCATGGCGCTGGTTTTCGCCGCCACCATCGCCAACACCTGGTTCGCCAAGAGCCGCGGCCTGGTGATCGGCATCCTCACCGCCGGAAGCGCAGCGGGCCAGCTGGTCTTCCTGCCGTTCATCGCCGTGCTGGCCCAGGATCCCGGCTGGCGGCAGGCGTCGCTACTCATCGCGGCCGGTGCCCTCGCCGTGGTTCCGCTGGTGCTGAAGTTCCTCAAAAACTCGCCGGCCGACGTCGGCGTGCTGCCGTACGGCGAAACCGCGCCTGAGGAGGGAGCGGCTGCGCCCTCCCCGGCTGGGCCGGAGAAGGGGCTGAGCGGCAACGCCGCCGTCCGGGCGCTCCAGGTCCTCAAGCGGGCCAGCAAAGTGCGGACGTTCTGGGCGCTCGTGGCGGGTTTCGCAATCTGCGGCGCCACCACGAACGGCCTGATCGGCACCCACTTCATCCCGTCCGCCCATGACCACGGCATGGCCGAAACCACGGCCGCGGGCCTGCTGGCCGTCGTCGGGATCTTCGACATCGTGGGGACCATCGCCTCCGGCTGGCTGACCGACCGCTTCAACCCGCGGATCCTGCTCGCTGTCTATTACCAGTTCCGCGGCATTGGCCTGCTGGTGCTGCCGCTGCTCCTCAGCGCCACTGTCCAGCCCAGCATGATCGTCTTTGTGGTGATCTACGGACTGGACTGGGTGGCCACGGTGCCGCCCACCGCTGCCATCTGCCGCAAGACGTTCGGCGCGGACGGCAGCGTTGTGTTCGGCTGGGTCTTCGCGGCCCACCAGCTGGGCGCGGCGGCCGCTGCCCTGGGCGCCGGAGTCATCCGCGACGCCACCGGCCA
Organism: Arthrobacter sp.; assembly: GCA_036566705.1. Lineage (GTDB taxonomy): Bacteria > Actinomycetota > Actinomycetes > Actinomycetales > Micrococcaceae > Arthrobacter. The sequence goes on from DATCVX010000134.1 coordinate 2,765, forward strand.
GTACACCTACGCCTGGTTCGGGGCCGCAGCCATGTGCACCATCGCCGCCGTCATCAGCGCCACCATCCGCAAGGACGCAGCCGCACGGGAGCCCGAGCCGGTAGCCGCGGCCTGATAACTGCCGGTCACATGCCGGGAATCCTCCGCATGCATATGTAGTATGTAGCTACGGCCAGCCGCCGTTCCAATGACGCAACCTGCGGACGCGGCCGCCCGCAGCGAGCGACCATGGGGGACAACGGATGGCACAGCGTGACCTGGACTTAGTGGACGTCGACAGACCCGGGGCTTCGAGGGCTCCCGGGCTGCGCCTTTGGGGACCGGCGCTGTGGAGGACATTAGCCTTGTGGCTGCCGGCCGCGGTCGTAGCGGTGCCGGTCTGGTTCCTGCTGGCGGGATGGAACAAACAGGGCCTCGATTTCAGCGTGTACTGGCACGGCGGCAAGATCCTGAACGACGCCGGCTGGGCCGTCTCAGACCTTTACGGTCCCACCGTTGAATGGGCCGGCGGTCCCGGACTGCCATTCACGTACCCGCCGTTCGCGGCCCTGGTCTTCAGCCTCCTGGCGCGTCTTCCTGAGCCCTTCGCACTTCAGCTCTTCAACGCCGCCGGGGTGGCGGTGGCCGCCTGGCTCTCACTCCTTGCCGTGCGCTACTGGAACGCCAAGGCGGACTGGCGCCGGACGTTCGACACGCCCCGCAGCCGGTGGATCGCCGCCGCCGTCCTCTTGGCCATGCTGAGCCTTGGCCCGTGGCGGGAGACGCTGGCGTTCGGCCAGGTCAACATCCTGCTGATGGGCCTCATGGCCGCCGACCTGCTGTCCCGGAACCACCGCTGGAACCGGAGCATGCCCGGCAGCGGTTTCCTGGTCGGCGTGGCCGCCGGCATCAAACTGACGCCCCTGGTGTTTGGGCTCTACTACCTGGTCCGCAAGGACTGGCGCGGACTGGCCAACATGGGCGCGGGCTTCGCGGCCACCGTGCTGCTCGGCTGGCTCCTCCGCCCCGTCGAGTCCCTGCAGTTCTGGCTGGAGATCCTGCCGGACACTTCGCGGATCGGCGGCGCAGGCTACGTGGACAACCTGTCCATCAAGGGCGCGCTGCTGCACTTCGGCGTCCCGGCATCGGCGGTCACTGTTCCCTGGATTGTGCTGAGCCTGCTGGTGGTGGCCCTGGCGGCCGCCGTTATCAAGCTCGCCACAGACCAGGGCTCCCGCGTGGTGGCCATGTCCGCGACCGCCCTGGCCATGCTCCTCATCAGCCCCGTCTCGTGGTCCCACCACTGGGTCTGGGTCGCCGCAGTCCTCCCCGCCTTCGCCTGGACGCTGCGGGAAACCCCGGAACGCTACCGGCGGCTGCGCGCGGGGATGACGGCAGTGCTGCTGCTCTCGGTCCTGGTGTTCTTCTTCTCGCCGAAATCCATCGGGATGGCGTTTGACGCCGAAAACCTGGACGTCCAGACGCCCGGGCTGTGGATCATGGCCTCCAGCGCCGGAGTCATCTGCGCGGCCGCGGTCCTGCTGTGCTGGCTGGCCGTCCTCCGCCGGGGCGCCCTGGCCCCTGCCGAACCCTTGGACGCAGTCCCGGCTGCGGCTTTGGCTGAAGCGACGGCCGGAACAGCGCGCCGCTAGGCTGACCTGATGGAATCCCGTCCCGTTGAACCCACCCCGCGGAAGGCAGCCCTGGTCACCGGGGCAGGCAGGCTTGCAGGCATCGGCGCCGGTATCGCGCGGCACCTGGCCGCCGATGGCTGGGACCTGGTCCTGAGCTACTGCCATGACTACGACAGCCGGATGCCGTGGGGGAGCCAGCCCGACGACGTCGTACGCCTCACCGCCGAGCTGGAAGCGATCGGCGCGCGCGTCCACGCCGTGCCGGCCGACCTACAGGACCCCGCTGCCCCGGACCGGCTCATGGCTGAAGCCAACCAGCTGGCCGGGCCGCTCGCCGCCATGGTGCTGAGCCACGCCGAGTCCGTGGATTCCGGGGTCCTGGACACCACCGTCGAGGCGTTCGAGCGGCACTTCGCCGTGAACACCAGGGCGAGCTGGCAGCTGATTGCCGCGTTCGCCCGGCAGGCGACGGCCGACGGCGGCGCTATCGTGGCGCTGACCAGTGACCACACCGCCTTCAACCTGCCCTACGGTGCCTCCAAGGGTGCCCTGGACCGGATCGTCATCGCCGCGGCACGGGAGCTTGGGCCGCTGGGGATTTCGGCGAACGTGCTCAACCCCGGCCCGGTCGATACGGGCTGGATGACCCCCGGGGTGCGCGAGGAACTCACCCGCCGCCAGCCGGGCGGACGCCTGGGGACGCCGGCCGACGTCGCCGGCACGGTAGCCTTCCTGGTCTCCCCGGCAGGCCGCTGGGTCTCGGGCCAGCTGATCAAGTCCGACGGCGGCTTCTCCGCTTAGGTGCCCTGCCGCGCCTTCGCGGCGGGGTTTAGCGGAACGCGCCGAAGCCCGTGATGTGCTGGCCCAGCACCAGGGTGTGGACCTCGTCGGTGCCCTCATACGTGCGGACCGACTCAAGGTTCGCGGCGTGCCGCAGCGGTGAATGGTCCAGCGTGATGCCGTTGCCGCCCAGGATGGAGCGGGCTTCCCGGGCGATCGTGATGGCCTCGCGGACGTTGTTGAGCTTGCCGAGTGAGATCTGCTCGGGCTTCAGGGCACCGGCGTCCTTAAGCCGGCCCAAATGGAGGGCCAGCAGGGTGCCTTTCTGGATCTCCAGCAGCATGTTGACCAGCTTCTCCTGCGTCAGCTGGTAGGCGGCCAGCGGCTTGCCGAACTGGAGCCGCTCCTGCGAATAGGCCAGGGCTGCCTGGTAGGAATCACGGGCAGCCCCCATGGCGCCCCACGCGATGCCGTACCGCGCCTCGTTCAGGCACGTGAACGGCCCGCGCAGGCCGCGGGCGGCCGGCAGCAGCGCCTCCGGTCCCAGCCTGACGCCGTCGAACACCACGTCGCACTGGATCGAGGCGCGCATGGACAGCTTCTGCGTGATGGGTGTGGCGGTGACGCCCGGGGTTCCGGCCGGCACCAGGAAGCCGTGCACGCCGTCGTCGGTCATGGCCCAGACCACCATCACCCCGGCCACGGACGCCAGCCCGATCCACCGCTTCGCGCCGTCCAGTACCCAGCCTGCCCCGTCACCCGTGCCGTCCCGGCGGGCGAAAGTGGTCATCGACGACGGATCCGAACCGGCGGTGGGCTCCGTCAGGGCGAAACAGCCGATCACTTCGCCGGCAGCCATCCGGGGGAGCCACTCCTGCTTCTGCTCCTCCGAACCCCACTTATGGATCGCCGTCATGGCCAGGGACCCCTGCACCGAGACGAAGGTCCGGATCCCGGAGTCACCGGCCTCCAGTTCCATCGCCGCGAGGCCGTATTCGACGGCGGAACGGCCGGGACAGCCGTAGCCGTCCAGGTGCATCCCCAGGACGCCCAGCTCGCCGAGCTCCGGAGCCAGCTCCAGCGGGAAGACGGCGTCCTCATACCAGCGCGCGATGTCCGGTTTGATCCGCTGGTCGGTGAAGTCGCGGATCTTCTGGCGGACGGACAGTTCCTCCGCGCTCAGGAGGGAATCGAGGGCAAGGACATCGGAAGGATCCGAGGCGGCAGGCACTTCGGCGGGATATTCGGCGGTGACTTCATCGGCGTCGCTCATTCGGAGATCCCTAGGCCGGCGTGGAGGTAGTGGCAGCGGGGGCCGGTTTCCCGGTGAAGTACCCGCGCGTGGATGGCAGGAACCGGCAGACCACTGCCAGGACCACGCCGAGGGCAAGGAGCACAACGCCGCTGACAAAGGCGCCGCCGACGCCCAGGATCTGCGTGTCACCGTAGGCGGGGTCCCACGTCTGGACGGCGGAGATGAAGAAGGCCGCGGTCAGCATCACAGCGCCCAGCAGGGGAAGGATGCCGCGGAACCACAGGTTGCGGGCGGACTCCCGGAGGGTGCCGCGGAAGTACCAGACGCACGCGAAACCGGTCAGCGCATAGTAGAAGGCGATGAACAGGCTGATGGAGCTGATGGAATCGGCGAGCAGGTTCTCGCTGAGGAAGCTCATGGCCACGTAGTACACCACGGCGGCGGCACCCATCACCTGGGTGGAGAATCCAGGCGTCTGGTTGCGGGCATGGACTTCGCCGAACTTCGGCGGCAGCGCACCGTGCACGCCCATCGACAGCGTGCCGCGGGCCGTGGGCAGGATGGTGGTCTGGGTGGAGGACAGTACGGAGGCCAGGACGGCCACCACGATCAGCCAGCCCCACGGGCCCAGGACCACGTCCTTCATGGCCAGGAACACGTCGGCCTGGTTCGCCTCGTTGCCCAGGCCGATGCCCTCGGTCCCGACCGTGGCGTACATCATCACCAGCAGCGCCACCGAAACGTAGATGGCCACCAGGACAAACGCCGAGATGACGGCGCCGCGGCCGGGGGTGGTGGAGGGGTTTTCGGTTTCCTCGTTCACGGCCAGGCAGGTGTCCCAGCCCCAGTAGATGAACAGGGCAAGGAGCGCCCCGTGCACCACGGCACCCGGATCCGCGAAGGCCCCGGCCGGGTTGAACCACTCGATGTCGAAGGCCTGGCCCTCGGGCGCACCGCCGGCGATTCTCACAATAATGGCCAGGGCGAATATGCCCAGCGAGACATACTGCACGTAGGTCAGGACCCGCTGGACGTGCTCGCCCAGCCTGATGCCCCGGTAGTTCACGAGGGTCATGAACGCTATGAACAGCACTCCCGTGCCCGTGACCAACAGGCTGTTTTCCGCCAGCGAACCGTCGCCCACCAGCAGCCACAGGTACTGCCCGGCCACCTGCGCCAGGTTGGCGAGGACCACGATGCCCGCCAGTGCCACGCCCCAGCCGCCCAGCCAGCCGGCCCACGGACCGAAGGCC
>DATCVX010000135.1:0-4523 GCA_036566705.1 Arthrobacter sp.
ACATCGCGCAACCGGCCCAGACGGTCGCCCAGCGGGTCGAAGACGTCAAGACCCAGAAGGCGCGCCACAAAGACGCGCGAAAGATTTGTGCTCACGTCTACAGGCTACCGAGTCTGCTCTCTTTTAGCTGAATTTACAGGCCGCACACATGCTGATGGGCAAGAATGGAGGTATGTCAAACATTTTTGGTGCTCCCAAGGCCGGCGGGCCCAACGGCGTGGACGAGTCCCGCACCGTCCCCACCGGTGACACCGTCGGTTCCTACACGTCCTACCTGGATGCCCAAAAGGCTGTGGACTACCTCGCTGACCAGCAGTTCCCGGTGCAGATGGTGTCCATCGTGGGCAACGAGCTCAAGATGGTGGAGCGTGTCACGGGACGCCTCAGCTACCCCCGCGTTGCGTTGTCCGGGGCGCTCAGCGGCATGTGGTTCGGTTTGTTCGTGGGCGTGATGCTGTCCTTCTTCGCGCCTTCCCCGGGATACTTCTCCATCCTGACCTCCGTGCTGATGGGTGCGGCGTTCTTTATGCTTTTCGGCATCGTCACCTATGCCATGCAGCGGGGCAAGCGCGACTTCACCTCAACCAGCCAGGTCGTGGCCACCAGCTATGACGTTGTGGTGTCGGTCGAGGCGGCCCATGAGGCCCGGCGCCTGCTCCAGCAGTTGCCCATGACGCGGTCCGATGCGGCTGCCGGTCCCAGGCCCCATACGCAGGCTGACTACTACAACCAGCCGTACCAGCAGCCGGGCCAACAGCAGGGCCCGCCCCAACAGGGCCAGGCTCCCGTGCGGCCGGCCAGCTGGAACGATCCCTACGGACAGCAGGGCGCCGGCACGCAGGGCGCACCGGCCGCAGCCGCGCAGCCCGGCCAGCCGGCCGAAAACCCGGCCCAGCCGGCTCCGGCTCCGGCACCGGCGGCAGCGGTCCGCTACCCTGACCTGCCGGACGGCCGTCCCCAGTACGGCGTCCGCGTCAGCGACAACCCGGCGCCCGCACCCGCCGGCAACAATGAAGCTCCGGGTGATGAACGCCAGGACACCGGACAGCCGGCGCGGCAGCCCGAAGCAGCGCCTGAGCGCGGCCGGGACGAAGCAGGCTCATAGCCGCCCCGCTCCAGCCAGCACGAACTCCTTATGCGCGAACGGACACCTAAGCCCCGGGGCTTAGGTGTCCGTTCCCGCATAGGGGATTGTGGGGTTAGGCGGGGGAGTGCTGGCTGCCTTCGCCATCGGCTTCCCGGTAAATGCCCGCCATCCAGGACTCGACGTCGTCGGCCTTGCGGGGCAGCGCGGCGCTGAGGTTGACGGGGCCGTCGGCAGTCATCAGGACGTCGTCCTCGATCCGGACGCCGATGCCGCGGTACTCCGCCGGAATGTGCAGGTCCTCGTTCTTGAAGTACAGGCCAGGTTCGATGGTGAAGACCATGCCTTCGGTCAGGACGCCATCAAGGTACAGCTCCCGCTTGGCCTGGGCGCAGTCGTGTACGTCCAGGCCCAGGTGGTGGCTGGTGCCGTGCGGCATCCAGCGGCGGTGCTGCTGGCCCTCATGGCTGACGGCTTCCTCCACGCTCACGGGGAGCAGGCCCCACTCTGCAAGGCGTTCGGCCAGCACCGTGGTGGCGGCCGTGTGGATGTCCCGGAACTTGGCACCGGGCCGGGCCGCGGCGAATCCTGCGTCGGCGGCGTCGAGGACCGCTTCGTAGACCTTCCGCTGAACGTCGGTGAACGTGCCGTTGGCCGGCAGGGTCCTGGTGACGTCGGCGGTGTACAGGGAATCGGCTTCCACACCGGCGTCCAGGAGCAGCAGCTCACCGGCGTTAATGCTGCCGGTGTTGCGGGTCCAGTGCAGCACGGTGGCGTTGTTGCCTGAGGCGGCAATGGTGTCGTAGCCAAGTTCGTTGCCCACTTCGCGGGCACGGGCGAAGAAGGCGCCTTCCACAACCCGCTCGCCGCGGGCATGGGTCAGGGCGCGGGGAAGTGACTTGACCACCTCCACAAAGCCTTCGACCGTCGCTGCGACGGCAATCTTCATCTGCCCGACCTCCCACTCGTCCTTCAGGAGGCGGAGTTCGGACAGGGCTTCGGACAGTTTTTCATCCAGGGCGTCGAGGACGGCGAGGTCCAGGTTGTCCGGATCCTTGGCAGTGTTGTATCGGGCCGTGTCCACCAGGGCGTCGATGTTCTCATCCACTTTGCGGACCAGGCGGATGGAGATGCCGCCGATTTCCGGGGCGCCCACGTTCTTGGTGATCGCGGTTTCGAGTGCATCGATGTGCGCGGTGGGCAGGCCCAGGCGGGCTTCAAACTCCGCAAGCGTGGGGCGTGCGCCGATCCAGAACTCGCCGGACCGTGAGTCAGCGTAGAACTGCTCCGTATCCCGGCCCGCCAGGGGGCGGAAGTACAGCGTGGCGTGGTGGTTCCCGCCGTCGTCGCCCTTTCCTTCGCCGGCAGGTTCCAGGATGAGCACGGCATCCGGCTCGTGGTCCAGGCCCAGGCCGGTGAGGTGCGCGAATCCGGAGTGCGGCCGGAAGCGGTAGTCGCAGTCGTTGGAGCGGACCTTCAGCGGGCCCGCGGGAATGACCAGGCGTTCGCCTTTGAACTGGTCAGAGATGGCCTTTCGCCGGGTCGCGGCGTAGCTGGCGACGGCGTCGCGGGCGGGCAGTTCCTGGCTGGAAGGCGCCCAGTTGCTGGCCATAAAGGCCTTGAAGGCATCGGAACTGGGCCGCTGCGAGCGGTTGTTGACGCGCTCATCGAGGGGCTGGGAAGCAGAGTTCAGGGTGTTTTCGGCATCGTTCACGGCACCATCGTCTCACCAGCACTGAGGCTTGGGCGAATAGCGGCGCGGGCGCGGTCAACTAGGCTGGGCAGGTGAGGATCGACCTGCATGCCCACTCCAATGTTTCCGACGGCACGGAGACTCCCGCCGATGTGATGGCATCCGCTGCCCGTGCGGGGCTGGACGTCGTCGCGCTGACCGACCATGACTCCACGGACGGGTGGGCCGAAGCGTCGCTGGCCGCCGTGCAGGCCGGCGTGGCGCTCGTTCCGGGCATGGAGGTTTCCTGCCGGACTGGGCAGGGGATCAGCGTGCACCTGCTGAGCTACCTGCACGATCCTGACCACCCGGGGCTGCTGGAGGAAATCACCAAGGCCAAGGACGCCCGCCTGACCCGTGCAGAGCGCATGGTCACCCTGCTCGCGGAAGACTACCCGCTGACATGGGACGACGTGATCCACCATGTGGCGCCCGGCGCAACACTGGGGAGGCCCCACATCGCGGACGCCCTCGTCGCGGCCGGCGTCGTGGCTGACCGGTCGGAGGCATTCACGTCCATCCTGACGTCCCATTCGCGCTACTTCGTCCAGCACTACGCGCCCGACCCCGCCGCCGCCGTCGAACTTGTGCGTGCCGCAGGAGGCGTCCCGGTCTTTGCGCATCCGGTGGCGTCCGCGCGCGGACGGATCGTGGGGGAGCGCACGTACCGGGAAATGATCGACGCCGGCCTGGTTGGCCTGGAGATCGACCACCGGGACAATCCCGAGGAGGGCCGCAAGTTCCTCCGGGGCCTTGCCGCCAAGCATGGACTGCTGATTACGGGTTCGTCCGACTACCACGGCACGGGCAAACCCAATCTGCTCGGGGAGAACCTGACGGCGCCGGAGGTGCTGGCCCGGATCGAGGAGCTGGCCACCGGGACCCCGGTGGTTCGCGGAACAGCTACAGCGTCTTGACGGACAGTCCCGGCTGAGTAATGTTGCGCTTGCCGGGGTGGTTTGGAACGCCAAAAAAGGTCTCGTCGCCATGCAGTATCCTTCACGGTAGACGGAGAGAAATCATGTTTAGGAAGACATTCACCGCGGCTGGCCTTGCCGCAGCTTTTATGTTTGTTCCCGTTGCAGCTCATGCGTTGGACTGTACCAACGTCAGCAGGCCGCCCGCTGCCTGCGGGGCCGTCTGCACGGACGGCCCGATCCTGAACGGCAACTGGGCGTGGCTTCCCAGTGTCTTCCCCGGCGCCCCTGAAGCCTGGGTCTTTGTGCCGCCGGGATCGCTTAAAAACATTGACCCAACAGCGCCCATCGGCCAGAAGGGCAACTACCAGAACGGTGAAGGCTATGCGCTGCTGGTCAACGCCATCTGCGATTCGCAGGGATCGGTCCTGGTCAGCCGTCAGACCGACCACGGGATCCAGCTGATGGAAGGCTGCCCGTAGAACCAGTCAGAACGTAGGTCGCACTGAGTGTCGTTTTGGACGCCCAAAACGACACTCACTGCGACTCAGCCGGGCGGGTATGAGGTGAACGTTGCCTTGGCACCGAGCCGCTTGGCCATGACGTCGATGGCCGGCTGGTTCTGGTCCACGCACACGAACTTCCGGTCCAGTTTGGCCGCCACGGCGCCGAGCGTTCCCGAACCCGCGAAGAAGTCCAGGCACCAGTCCCCGGGCCGGCTCGAAGCGGCCACCACCCGGCGGACGAGGCCCTCGGGCTTCTGCGTGGGATAGCCGGTCTTTTCCTTGCC
>DATCVX010000136.1:0-8425 GCA_036566705.1 Arthrobacter sp.
GCCATGCCGCGCTTGACGCGGTTGCTGCCCGTGACGCTGTTCGCGGACGAACCGGCTTCGCTGCTTACATCAGGTGTAGACACAAAAACCCCTATGGGTAGATAGATGATCTTCGCCGGGCGTGAGGGCGGCACAGAGCCGAAAGTACACACACCGGGTTGCCGGGTCCATTGACCGGGCAGTCACAATACTAGTCCCACGGCAGGCAGCGGGCTTAATCAGCCTTCATCAGAGGCTGCGGACTCCGCCAGGGACTGCCGGCGCACTGTGGCCACACGCTGGATAATCGTGACCAGGCTGGCCGTGGCCAGGAGCGCGAGCGTCACCTGCAGGACGATATGGGGCAGGCCCAGGCCGGTGAATCCTGTAACCACCAGCACCGAGACCAGCCGTTCGGCGCGTTCGGCAATTCCCACGTTTGCGGTGAAGCCGAGGGATTCCGCTTTGGCCCGCGCATAGGAGACCACCATGCCCAGGACCAGGCAGACCATAGCGCCCACCGCTATCACCACGTCGTCGCCGCCGGCGAAGAACCAGATGGCAAGGCCCGCGAAGAGTGCGCCGTCGGCGACCCGGTCCAGCGTGGAGTCCAGGAAGTTTCCCCACCGGCCGCCGGTGTCCCGCATCCTGGCCATTATGCCGTCCAGCACATCGGAGAAGATGAAGGCAGTAATGAACAGCGTTCCCCACCACAGGTGGCCCAGCGGGTAGAAGACCAGTGCGCCGACTACGACACCAAGGGTCCCCACTACAGTGACGGCGTCGGGGGAAATACCGATTTTCAGGAGCCAGCGGGCAAGCGGGGTAAACAGCGCGGTGAAGAAGCCGCGCGCGTGCCTATTCAGCATCCGTCTCCCCGGGCCACGCCTCGGCCACCTGGCGGCGGACCTCGTCGAGGGTCTGGGTGATGGCTTTGGTCTGCGCGATGATCGGGAAGAAATTACCGTCGCCGCCCCACCGCGGAACAATATGCTGGTGCAGGTGCGCCGCGATTCCCGCGCCGCCCACCACGCCCTGGTTCATGCCCAGGTTGAAGCCACCGGGATTCGACACCTTCCGCAGCACCTTCATGGCGGTCTGCGTCAGCTCGGCGAACTCGGCTGTTTCCTCCAGGGTCAGATCCGTGTAGTCCGGAACGTGCCGGTAGGGGCAGACGAGCAGATGGCCCGGGTTGTACGGGAAAAGGTTCAGCACCACGTAACACGTTCTCCCCCGGTAAACGATGAGGGCCTCCTCATCGGTCCGGCCGGGACCAACGCAGAACGGGCAGTCGTTTTCATTCTTGAACTGGTGCTGGCCGCCCTTGATGTAGGCCATCCGGTGCGGAGTCCACAGGCGCTGGAAGGCATCCGGGACACCGGCGAGGTCAAAGTCGTCGGTCACGCCGGCATCGCCTGGATATCCTGCGCCTGTGTTCTCCTGCACCGTTTCTCGTCCGTTCCGCTAGCTGGTCCGGCTACGGACGGCTTCGGTGATCCGCTTGACGGCCTCGGCCACCGGCACGCCGTTGTCCTGGCTGCCGTCGCGGAAGCGGAAGGACACCGCGCCAGCCTCGGCGTCGTCGCCGCCGGCAATGAGGACAAACGGGATCTTGTCCTTGCTGGCGGTGCGGATCTTCTTGGGGAACCGGTCCGACGACGTATCCACCTCGGCGCGGATGCCCGCGGCCTTGAGCTGGTCAACGACGTCGAACATGTATTCGTTGAACGTTTCGGCGACGGGGATGCCCACCACCTGGACAGGGGAAAGCCACGCCGGGAAGGCGCCGGCGTAGTGCTCGGTGAGCACACCCATGAAGCGCTCGATGGAACCGAAGAGGGCGCGGTGGATCATCACGGGCCGCTGGCGGGTTCCGTCGGCGGCCTGGAATTCCAGTTCGAAGCGTTCCGGCAGGTTGAAGTCCAGCTGGATGGTGGACATCTGCCAGGTACGGCCGAGGGCGTCCTTGGCCTGGACGGAGATCTTCGGGCCGTAGAAGGCCGCCCCACCCGGATCCCCAACCAGTTCCAGGCCGGATTCCTCAGCCACTTCGGCGAGGGTCCGGGTGGCTTCCTCCCAGGCGGCGTCCTCGCCGACGTACTTCTCCGGGTCCTTGGTGGAGAGCTCCAGGTAGAAGTCGTTCAGGCCGTAGTCCTTGAGCAGGTCCAGTACGAACGTCAGGGTCTTGGTGAGTTCGTCCTTCATCTGCTCACGGGTGCAGTAGATGTGGGCGTCGTCCTGGGTCATGCCACGGACGCGGGTCAGGCCGTGGACCACGCCGGACTTCTCGTAGCGGTACACCGAACCGAATTCGAACAGCCGCAGCGGCAGTTCGCGGTAGGACCGTCCGCGGGAGCGGAAGATCAGGTTGTGCATGGGGCAGTTCATCGGCTTCAGGTAGTAGTCCTGGCCGGGCTTGCGGACGGTGCCGTCCTCGTTGAGTTCGGCGTCCACGTGCATCGCCGGGAACATGCCTTCCTTGTACCAGTCGAGGTGGCCCGAGACTTCGTACAGGTGGCCCTTGGTGATGTGCGGGGTGTAGACGAACTCGTAACCGGCGTCGACGTGGCGCTGCCGCGAGTAGTCCTCCATCTCCTTGCGGATAATGCCGCCCTTGGGGTGGAACACGGGCAGACCGGAGCCCAGCTCGTCCGGGAACGAGAAGAGGTCAAGTTCGACGCCGAGCTTGCGGTGGTCGCGCCGTTCGGCTTCTGCGATGCGCTCCTGGTAGGCCTTCAGGGCGTCCTTGGTGGGCCAGGCGGTGCCGTAGATGCGCTGCAGCTGCTGGTTCTTCTGGTTGCCCAGCCAGTATGCGGAGGAGGACCGGGTCAGGGCGAAGGCGTTGGAGATGAGCTTGGTGTTGGGCAGGTGCGGGCCGCGGCAGAGGTCGCACCAGACGGTGGTCCCTTCCTTGCGCTCGACGTTGTCGTAGATGGTGATGTCGCCTGCGCCTACCTCGACGTTGACGCCTTCACCGGCTTCGGCGGCGTTGTTCTTTTTGCCTAGCAGTTCCAGCTTGTAGGGCTCGTCCTTCATAGCTTCGCGGGCTTCGTCCTCGGACACGACGCGGCGGACGAACTTCTGGTTCTGGTTGATGATCTTGAGCATCATCTTTTCGAGGGTCTTGAGGTCCTCGGGCGTGAACGGCTCCGCGACGTCGAAGTCGAAGTAGAAGCCGTCGGTGATGTAGGGGCCGATGCCCAGCTTGGCGTCCGGGCGGAGCTGCTGCACGGCCTGGGCCATCACGTGGGCGGTGGAGTGGCGGAGGACGTTCAGTCCGTCCGGGGACTCGATGGTGACAGCCTCGATCTCGGCGCCCTCCGGCAGTTCCTGGTCCAGGTCCTTCAGCTCGCCGTTGACGCGGGCCACAACAACATCGCGGCGCTCAAAGAAGAGTTCCGCACCGGTTGTCCCGGTAGTCACCTTGGTCTCTTCGCCATCGACGATGAGGGTGATCTGCTGGGCATCTGACACGGGTGTCTCCTATTCAAAGTTAAGGCTTCATAGCTTGTGGCATACGGGGACCACAGCCAGCCATCGTCAATGCTATCGGTTTCCCAAGAGGCCGACCAACGGGACCCGCGGGACCCGGAGGCCGGGTTTGGCCGGGATGACGCCGCTCAGCCACCCATCCCGGTGATGGCCAGGCTGCGGCTGATTCCGTCCAGGGGATGCGGAATGTCGGTGGTTTCGGGCCGTGACTCCGGGAACGGCAGGGTCTCCACCCGGCTCAGGTCCCACGCCATGCTGGCGCTCAGGCTGATGCCACGGGGACCCGTCCGCCGGGTAGTGCCGCGGATGAGCAACAGCCTGGTGCCGAACAGCAGGAGCCCGGCCTGCTCCTGCGCTTCGTGGAAGAACACAGAGTCAATGCAACCGGTGCCGTCGTCGATGCTGATGAACACCACGCGGCGGCCGCCACGCATGGGAGGGGTCTGGGTGGCGATGCGCACTCCGGCCACCAGCACTTCAGAGCCGTTGCGCAGGCCCAGCAGCTTGTCCGCCGTGGTGACGCCGAGCCTGTCGAGCATGGGACGGTGGCTGTCCATCAGGTGCCCGCTGACATCCAAGGCCATCAGGTCCAGTTCAGCCCGGACATTATCCACCAGCGTGGGCGCCGGCAGTCCGGGTTTGACGTTTCGAAGTTCCACGTCGCCCAGCGGCAGGGAAAGCTGCCCTTCCATGACCTCGATGCCTTTCCGCGCGCTTCCGGCAGACTGCATTCTTTGCAGGTGCTGGACGAGGTCCGCCCGGTTGGCGGCTCCGCCCGACTCCCGGTGGAGGGAATCAAAGGCACCCAGCTGGGCCAGCCTTTTGATGTTGGGTTTGCTCAGCCGGGACCGCGCCCGAAGATCAGCCAGCGAGTCATAGGGCTGCCCGGCAACGATGCGCTTAAGCTCTGCGCCGGACAGCCCGTAAATGCCCTTCAGGCTCAGCCTGATCCCCAGTTTGCCGCGGTCCGGCCCGTGCTCAACTGGCTCAACCCGGTATTCGGCATGGCTGCGGTTGATGTCCAGGGGAAGGATGGGGATGCCCATCCTTCGGGCTTCAGCCACCAGGAGCCGCTTGGGGTACATGCCGGGATCGTGCTCCCACAGCCCGGCCAGGAACGCCTCGGGGTGGTGCGCCTTCAGCCACGCCGATTGGTAGGTGGGCACGGCAAAGGCTGCCCCGTGGGCCTTGCAGAAACCAAAGCTGCCAAAGGCCTTCAGGGTTCCCCACACCTTGTCCACCACGTCAGGTGAATAGCCTTTGGTCCTGGCTTCCTTCCGGAAGAACTCCTCCACCTTCGGTTCGAGCAGCTCGTTGCCCAGGGCCCGCCGGAATTCGTCCGCACGGGCAAGCCCGCAGCCCGTCATGACGTTGAAGGTTTTCAGAATCTGTTCGTGGAAGACGGTGACCCCGTGGGTTTCCTGCAGCACGGGTTTCAGGTCCGGGTGCGGATACACCTCCGGAGCGAAGCCGTGCCGGTGCTCCAGGAACGGCCGCACCATGTCAGATTTCATGGGTCCCGGCCGGAACAGCGAGATGTCGATGATGAGGTCATTGAATTCGCGCGGTGCCATTTTGCCGATCAGCTCCCGCTGGCCCGGCGACTCAATCTGGAAGCAGCCCAAAGTGTGGGTGCTGCGGATCAGCTCATAGGTTGGTTCGTCGTCCAGCGGAACGGCGTTGAGGTTGATGTGGCCGTTGTCGGCGATGTAGTCCGGGCCTGTCCCGTCCTCACCCAGGGGGTGCGCCCCTGCGGCCACAACTTCGGCTTTGGAAGGGTGGAGCCGGATGACTTCGCGGACAGCGAAGGCCATGGCGCTCTGCATCCTGACACCCAGGACATCGAGCTTCAGCATCCCCATGGGATCCATGTCGTGTTTGTCGAACTGGCTCATGGGCAATCCCAGGCCGCTGGGCTGCACGGGGGTGCGGTCCAGCAGTGTGGCATCGCCCAGGATCACCCCGCAGGGATGCATGGAAATATGCCGGGGAAGCCGGTCCAGCCGTTCAGTGAGGTCCACCAGAAGATCAAGCTGCTGGTTTTCGGCAAAGTCACTGCGCTCCACCCGGCCGGCGAACTCGCGCAGTTCGGGTTTCTCCACCAGTGCCTCCCTGAACTTGCGGGCCGAAAATCGCCACAGCTGCTTGGCGATCTCGCCGACGTCGCCGTCGTCCATTCCCAGGGCCATGCCTGCGTCCCTGACCGCGCCACGCGCCCGGTACCCGTTCTGCATGCTCATCAGGGTGACGCGTTCGGAACCGAAGCGGTCAAAGATCCGCCGGTAGACGTTGTGCCGTTCAGCGCTTTCAACATCGATGTCAATGTCCGGCAGGGTGGCCCGGTCCCGGGACAGGAACCGTTCGAAGATCAGGTCATGCTGCAGGGGGTTTACCTGGCTGACGTCGATGAGGTAGTTGACCAGGCTGGACGCCCCTGACCCACGGGCGGCAGCGCGGACCCCCATGTCCAGGATCATCCGGGACACTTCGGCGACGGTCAGGAAGTAGGAGGAGAACCCGAGGTTCATGATGATCCCCAGCTCGTGCTCCAGCCGCGAGCGCATTTCCTTTTCGGCGGCGCCGGTGATGCCAGGGAACCTCCTGCCGATCCCGGCCTCACAACGCTGGACCAGCTCCACGTGCGGGTCCTGGCTGATGCCGATGACTGAGGCCTCGGGGACCACAGGCTGCTTCCATCCCATGTCAGTTACGGGGTCGATCCGGCAGAGGTCCGCGAGCGCCTCGGTCTGGGCCATGAGCTGCTTGAGGTCCGCCGCCCCGTATCCCGCAGAGCCGATGATTTCCCTGCCCAGCTGGAGCATCTGTGCTGACGATTTCAGCCAGGCCTGGCCGTTGGGCTGGAGCAGGGGTTCGGCGGCGAGTTCGGGCAGGGACTTCAGCGTGCGGGCTGAATCCAGGACGTCCGCCGTGGCGGCTCCGTCCTCGGCGCAGTACCGGACAGCGTTGGTGAGGACGGCAGGTACCTGGTGTTCTTCCGCGAGTTTGAGCATCCGCACAGCGTGGGCGGTGCTCAGCGGTGAGCCAGGTGAGCTGAGCTGGGAAACCACTTCGGCCACCATGGTCCCCTGCGGCATGGCATCCAGCCAGCGTTTGAAGAGGGTGCGGGGGCGCAGGTACCGCCGCCCGCCCATGGCCCGTCCGACGTCGGAATCCGGTCCGATCAGGACCATCAGGACCGGCTTCAGGGTTTTCGGATCAAGCGTCCGGGAGGCGAGTTCGGCGCGGGTCACTGCCACCGGCACAGCTCCCCCGGCTTTGCCGGAGGTCCTGGCATGGGCATCTGACACCAGCCTGCACAGGGCACGGTAGCCCGCGCCGTTGTTCTGGCCGCGGGCGAGGACCACCACGCGTCCCGCGAGCTGGGTGCGGTGGTCGCCGTCGTCGTCGAACACCGCAAGGTCTACCCCCACGATGGGGTCAATACCTGCGGCCATGCAGGCCTTGAGGTGCTTGACCGTCCCGTACAGGCCGTCCCGGTCAGTGCAGGCGAGCGCGGTGGCACCATCGGCGGCGGCAAACTGGGCGAGTTCGTCCGGCCAGGACACCCCATAGTGGGCGCTGAAGGCAGTGGAAGCATGGAGATGAGTGAAAGTCATGCTGTTCTGGGTTGGAGTGCGTCATGGATCCGGAGCAGCCGCCAGCGGCCGCTTCCGAGGTGCCGGCTCAGGTCCAGGGTAAGGGGTTCATCCGGAAGGGTTCCGGCCTCCGGACTGCCAGGGCCGCCTGAGCCCAAACGCGGCGGGTCTGCCTGCACCTGGACCCGCCAGATTTCGTGGTCAACGAGCCCGGGCCCGCTTCCCAGCGGCGCGCGGCTTTCCTCGGCCCACCACTGCCTGCGTTCAAACCACCGCACCGGTTCCGCGCACACGGTGTACTGCCGCCCGGCCCATTGGAGGGCCACCGGCTGGCCGGCAGCGCTGCAGGTCACGTCAACGGATTCGCTGAACATGCCCATGGGCGCCTCCCGGAACTGAACCGAACATATTTATTCGAATACATATTCGAATAAATCCAGTCTACGCCGGAGCCAACACAAAACCTAGACAGGGGTGGACGGAAGGGACAGCAGGGAGCAGGATGGTGGCATGAGTACCAATGACGCACTCCTGAAGCAGGTAAGCATCAAAGCCCAGGACTCCACCCTCCTGGCCACTTTTGATATTGAAGGCAACATCCCGGGGTCGGGTGCGTATGTGGTGGGGCTCATGGCGGCAAGCCCTGATTACTCTTCACAAAGACGGTTGGGTATTGAATTCATGAACGGGGAAGCGATCGCCTTCTACTCGTTCAGCCACGAACAGGGCACCGAGGAAAACTACGACCTCAGCGGAGTCACCCACTCCGGCAGCACCATCACCGGCGTCTTCCCCATGGACGCGATCCACGGGTTGGGCAAAGGCCACATCATGTCCGCGTTCAGCGAGGCTGACGGCCGGGAATTCCAGTCCGGCATCACCGTCGAGGAATCCCTCTAACCAGGCGCACCAAAACAGGCGCCCTGCGGCCGGATACGTGTCCGGCTGCAGGGCGCCTTGGTAAGGATCCCGAACAGCCTCAGCTGTTTTCTTTGTGGACCTTCAGCTCGAGTTCGATAAAGCCCGAGATCATGGCCCGGTACGTGGACTCCACGATGTCCGGATCGATGTCCTTCTTCTCCGCAGCGGAGCGGACGTGCTCAATGACCCGCTCCACCCGGCCTGGGGCCCGGACTTCGGCGTCGTCACCCTTCAGGGTTCCGGCGATCCGGATCAGCCGCTCACGCCGGGCAATGAGGGTGACGATCTGGTCGTCCACCTCGTCGACTGCAATCCGCACGGCGGCGAGCTGTTCCTTGTCGGCCAGCGCGTCCCTGTCGTTTCCTTGAATTGTCGCCATCATCTGACAGTATCGAAGCATGCAGCCCAGAGTCGACTTCATCTCACTAGGTGTACGC
>DATCVX010000137.1:0-5832 GCA_036566705.1 Arthrobacter sp.
CACGGTGGACACCCCCGTGATCCTGGCTCCCATGGCGGGCATCACCAACTCCGCCTTCCGCAGGCTCTGCCGTGAGTACGGCGGCGGCATGTATGTGGCGGAGATGGTCACCTCCCGCGCCCTCGTGGAACGCACGCCCGAATCCTTGCGCATCATCTCCCACGACGACGACGAGAAGGTCCGCTCCGTGCAGCTCTACGGCGTGGACCCGGTGACCGTGGGCGCCGCAGTGCGGATGCTGGTGGAGGAAGACCGGGCAGACCACATCGACCTGAACTTCGGCTGCCCGGTTCCCAAAGTGACACGTCGCGGCGGCGGCTCGGCCCTGCCCTGGAAGATCGACCTGTTCACCTCGATCGTCCAGACCGCGGTCAAAGAGGCGTCCAAGGGCAACGTCCCGCTGACCATCAAGATGCGCAAGGGCATCGACGAGGACCACCTGACGTACCTCGACGCCGGCCGGATTGCGCGCGATGCCGGCGTCGCCGCCGTCGCACTCCACGGCCGCACGGCCGCACAGTTCTATTCGGGCCAGGCTGATTGGACCGCGATCGCCCGGCTGCGCGAAGCCCTGCCGGACATCCCCGTCCTGGGCAACGGTGACATCTGGTCCGCCGAGGACGCCGTGCGCATGGTCCGGGAAACCGGCGTCGACGGCGTTGTGGTGGGCCGCGGCTGCCAGGGGAGGCCATGGCTTTTCGGGGACCTGCAGGCCGCGTTCGAGGGAAGCGACACCAGGCACAAGCCGAACCTGCGGCAGGTGGCGGAAGGGGTCTACCGCCACGCGGAACTCATGGTGGAAACCTTCGGCGACGAGGGCAAGGCGCTGCGCGAGATCCGCAAGCACATGGCGTGGTACTTCAAGGGCTACGTGGTGGGCGGGGAGCTGCGCACCAGGCTGGCCCTGGTCACCAGCCTGCAGGTGCTGCGCGAAACACTCGCCGAGCTGGACCAGGAGTCCCCATACCCCGGCGTGGACGCTGAAGGCCCGCGCGGCCGTGCGGGATCGCCGAAAAAACCGGCGCTGCCCAAGGACTGGCTTGACTCCCGCGCCCTCAACGACGCGCAGTCCCAGGACATCGCCGCCGCGGAACTGGATGTTTCCGGTGGCTGAAACCCGCACCACCGCACCGGTCCTGCCCGGCTACGACGCCCACGATTCCGCCCGCTGGGTGGAGGAGCCGCCCAAAACGACGTACCGCTCCGACTTCGAGCGTGACCGCGCCCGGGTGCTGCACTCGTCTGCGCTGCGGCGGCTGGGCGCCAAGACCCAGGTGGTGGCCCCTGACACGGACGACTTCGTCAGGACCCGCCTGACCCACAGCCTGGAAGTGGCGCAGGTTGGCCGTGAACTGGGCCGCGCCCTCGGCTGCGACCCGGACGTCGTGGACACCGCCTGCCTCAGCCATGACCTCGGCCACCCGCCCTTCGGCCACAACGGCGAATCCGCCCTGAATGAGGTGGCCCACGCCATCGGCGGCTTTGAAGGCAATGCCCAGACCCTCCGCCTGCTCACCCGGCTGGAGCCCAAGGTCCTGGCCACGGACGGCCGCCCTGCCGGCCTGAACCTCACCCGGGCGAGCCTTGACGCCGCAGCGAAATATCCCTGGTCTGCCCTGGACGCGCCGGTGATCCACGGCCAGCGCACCAGCAAGTTCGGCGCCTACGAGGACGACCTCCCCATTTTCAACTGGCTCAGGGAAGGCGCGCCGGTGCGCCGGTCCTGCCTGGAAGCGCAGGTCATGGACCTGGCGGACGACATTTCCTACTCCGTGCACGACGTCGAGGACGCGATCGTCGCCGGGCACTTCCAGCTCCGCTGGATGGACAACCCTGACCACCGGGCCCGCGTGGTGGGCTACGCCAAGCAGTGGTACCTCCCGCACAACGATCCCGCCGCCATTGACGCTGCCCTGGCCCGGCTGGAAGCCACCGACGTCTGGGTGCGCGAGGCCGACGGCAGCCGCAAATCTATGGCTGCCCTGAAGAACATGACCAGCCAGCTGATCGGCCGGTTCTGCCAAAGCGCCCTGGAGACAACCCGCGCCCTGTACGGCCCGGAGAACCTCACCCGGTACAACGCCGAGCTGATGGTGCCGGACGAAACGGTAATGGAGATCGCTGTGATGAAGGGCCTGGCCACCACGTTCGTGATGACCACCGAACACCGCCAGCCGATCTACGAGCGCCAGCGGGAAGTGCTGCACTCCCTGGTCACCGCGCTCAGTGCCACCGGGGACCGCCACCTCGAACCCATGTTCGCGGCGGACTGGCGGGACGCGGCCGACGACGGCGCACGGCTTCGGGTGGTCATCGACCAGGTGGCGTCGCTGACGGACGGCTCGGCTCTGGCCATGTACGAACGGCTCGTGGGGAGCCTGCCGTCGCTGTGGTGACGGACGCTGTGGTGACGAACGTCATGACTTGCCGGCCGCCGTCGTACCCCGACACTAGGATGGCTTTGTGGCTGGCCTGATCAAACGTGAAGATATCGACGAAGTACGCCAGCGCACGGACATCAAGGAAGTGGTTGACGGCTACGTCACGCTTAAGGGTGCCGGGCTGGGAACCTACAAGGGGCTGTGCCCTTTCCACGACGAGAGGTCGCCGTCGTTCACCGTCCGCCCCCAGGTGGGCAGGTACCACTGCTTCGGCTGCGGCGAGGACGGCGATGTCATCGCCTTTGTCCAGAAACAGGACCACACCTCGTTCCACGAGGCCGTCGAGAAGCTTGCCGCCCGCATCGGCTACGAGCTGCGCTACGAAGACGGCGGCACCGGGCCCAACCGTGAAGAAGTGGGCAAGCGGCAGCGGCTCCTGGACGCGCACAAGATCGCCGACGAATTCTTCCGCGCCCAGCTGCTGACCCCCGGGGCAGCGGAAGGCCGGAACTTCCTGCACGGCCGCGGCTTTGACCGCGCCGCCGCGGAGCAGTTCGGCGTAGGCTACGCGCCGCAGGGCTGGGACGCGCTCCTCAAGCACCTCCGCGGCCGCGGCTTCACCGACCAGGAACTCAAGCTCACGGGAATGTTCTCGGAAGGCAACCGGGGCATCTACGACCGCTTCCGCGGCCGCCTCATCTGGCCCATCCGCGACATCGCCGGGGACACCATCGGCTTCGGTGCCCGCAAGCTCTACGAGGACGACCAGGGCCCCAAGTACCTGAACACCCCCGAGACCACGCTCTACAAAAAATCCCAGGTGCTCTACGGGATCGACCTCGCCAAACGGAGCATCGCCAAGGACCGCCAGCTGGTGGTGGTCGAAGGCTACACGGACGTGATGGCCTGCCACCTCGCGGGAATTCCGACGGCGGTGGCCACCTGTGGAACCGCGTTCGGCACCGAGCACATCAAGATAGCCCGTCGCCTGCTGTCCGACGACGGCACCGGGGGAGAGGTCATCTTCACCTTCGACGGCGACGCCGCCGGCCAGAAGGCGGCACTGCGGGCCTTCGAGGAGGACCAGCGCTTCACCGCGCAGACGTACGTGGCCGTGGAGCCCACCGGCGCCGATCCCTGCGACCTGCGGCAAACCAGGGGAGACGCAGCAGTCCGCGATCTCATCAACACCCGCCGGCCGCTGTTCGAATTCGCCATCCGCGCCACCCTGAAGCGGCACAACCTGGACACCGTGGAAGGCAGGGTGGCCGCCCTGCGGGAGTCCGCTCCCGTGGTGGCCCAGATCCGCGACGCCGGCATCAGGCCCGCGTACGCCCGTGAACTGGCGGGCTGGCTCGGCATGTCCGTGGAGGACGTCAGCAGGGCCGTGGCGGTCGCGATGAAGCGTGCTGCCTCGGGCCCGCCTGGCGCTCCGGGCGCCGCTGCCCCGGGCGGTGCGCACACCTCGGCGTCAACCCCGCAGGCGGGCGGACCCGGCGTCGCTGCAGGGCCGGCGTCGGGAGCTGTCCCTTCCTACCACCGCCCCGACCCCCGCGACCCCGTGGCGTCCATGGAGCGGCAGGCGATCGAGGTGGCGCTGCAGGAGCCTTCGCTCCTGGGCGGAGGCATCTGGGAGCGATTCTCGGCTGCGAGATTTATCACACCGGCCTTCCAGGCCGTTCATGATGCCATGCGTGCGTCCGGACCCGGGCTTATCGGCGACCCCGTGCGCTGGGTGGAGCAGGTCATGAACGAAGTGCCGGAGCCCCTCCGGCCCCTGGTGTCCGAACTCGCCGTGGTGCCCCTGCCTGCGAGCACCGAGGAAGCGGTCCAGAAGTACTGCAAGGACATTCTCTCGCGGCTGTTCGAGCTGCAGATCACCCGGGTCAAAGCGGACAAGATGGGCCAGCTGCAGCGGCTGGATCCGGCGGCCGATCCCGAGGATTTCCAGCGGCTGAACAGGGAACTGATGATGCTGGAAATGGAGCGCCGGGCACTGCGATCGGACGCGTAGGACCGGCCGATTTCACTTCCCCGCGGGGTCTTTGCTAGGCTTGTACCCGCTTCATTCCTCCTTAGCTCAATTGGCAGAGCATTCGACTGTTAATCGAAGGGTTGCTGGTTCAAGTCCAGCAGGAGGAGCGCACAGTCCCCGTTCCGGGCCTCCGGAACGGGGACTTTTTTATACCCGGGGAGGGTATTTCTTCGCCGTCAGGGCGCCGATTTCCCATAGCCCTGAAACGTTTGCTAATGTCATACCTGCTTCATTCCTCCTTAGCTCAATTGGCAGAGCATTCGACTGTTAATCGAAGGGTTGCTGGTTCAAGTCCAGCAGGAGGAGCAAACACAAAAAGTCCCCGTCCTCCTTATGGAGGGCGGGGACTTTTTGTCAGACGAAGTCCATTTCCACCTGCAGGAAGCGCTCTGCCTCGGCGATGGCGGCCTGGAAGGCCTCCTGCTCGGTGGGGGACTTGCGCGGCTCCCGCGGGTGCCATTCGTGCGGGGCGGAGTACACGCGGGTGAACCCCGAGTCCGGCGGCGCGTAGAAAATGCCGAAGCGCTGCACCGGCCATTCGGGGGAGGTCTCGGGCGCTACGAGCAGGGCCGCGTTGAAGGCGGGATTGTACCACTGCGCGATGGGCCGGCGGCGGTCCTCGGTGAAGAGACCCGCGGCGTACAGTGCTGCGGACTGCTCGCCTGTTTGGGCGCACAACCGACCCCACCACAGGGGCAATATGCCGGTGTCGCACCGTTGCCACGTGGCCGGGAGTGGCGGTGGGGCCTGCCAGCTGTGCACGGAAACATTTTATCGCGGGAAGCGCCTCGGGCGGCAGGGGCGGAACGGGCCGGTTCTCCGTGTTTCGCGCCCCGAGCGGCCACCGCACGTTGGTCAGGGGCGGTTCCACGGGCCCGGATTGACGCGGTAGAGCAGCGCCGCCCCGGCAAGCGTGCCCAGGATGATGCCGATCGCCGGATTGCCCAGCGCGCGTCCGGCAAAATAGCCCACGACGGCGCCCAGCACCGCGCCGAGGAACAGTCCCCGCCGGTTGCGGTGCGGCTTGCGCGTCATCGTCCCACCCTACTGCCGCCGGTCGCGGCCGGAAGCTGGTTCCAGTCCCGGGGGCTCAGTGGATCGAAGGGACGGTGCGGGGCCGGACAACCAGCCACAGCGCCGCAATGCCCAGCAGGATGCATGCGGCCTGCACGGCGCCCATGGGTGTGGCGGTCTCGATGCCCAGCCAGCCCACCACCGGGGAGATCAGCCCGGCCATCATGAACGTGGCCGCGCCGAGGAGCGAAGCCGCCGTACCCGCCTTGTCGCCATGGCTTGCCAGTGCCAGGACCTGGACGCAGGGGAACGTGAAGCCTGTGCCCAGGATGTAGAACCAGAGTGGGACCATGACTCCCCACAGGCTAAGTCCCAGCTGGTCGAAGAGAACAATCAGCAGGG
>DATCVX010000138.1:0-7322 GCA_036566705.1 Arthrobacter sp.
CCCAGCCGGGGGCGGCGAGGGAACCGCCCACTTCCTGGACGGCCAATGACGCGCACAGGTTCGCGAAGCGCAGCCTGTTCCCCAGCGGCCAGCCCGCAAGGCTGCCCACGATAAACGCGGCGTCAAAGCAGTCGCCGGCGCCGGTGGGGTCGAACGCGGCGACGGGCAGCGACGGCACCCATTCCTCCTCACCCGTCTCCGAGTCGACGGCCATGGCGCCCTGTGCGCCGAGCGTCACCACGGCGACGGGCACGCGGTCCGCCAGGGCATAAAGTGCGGCCCAGGGATCGTCCTTGCCGGTGAACGCCATGGCCTCGCGCTGGTTGGGCAGGAACGCGTGGAAGTACTGCAGGTTCTCGAGCCGGACCGGGGACCATTTCCCGCTCGGGTCCCAACCCACGTCGCCGAACAGCTTGACCCCCGACTGGTGCGCGGCGACCGCCCATGGTTCAATCTCGAGGTCCAGTTCGGCGATCCCCGCGAGCGCCGGCGGCGGCGTGCCGATCAGCTCCGACGACGTCACCGGCGCCGGGTGCCCGTGCGTCACCAGCGAGCGGTCCTTCTGGACACTCAGGGACACCGTGACCGGCGAGTGCCACCCGGGGATGCGCCGCGACAGGCTGAGGTCCACATGCTCCTGCCCGGCCAGGATCTTCCAGTTGTAGTCGCCGTAGCCGTCGTCGCCGAAGGCCGCCGCCAGGCCCGTCTTCAGGCCCAGCCTCGCGGCGGCGATGGCCTGGTTGGCAACCCCGCCGGGGCAGCTGCCCATGCCCTCGCTCCAGATCTCCGTGCCAGGTTCCGGCGCGTGCGGCAACCCGGTGAAAATGATGTCCTGGAACACCGTGCCGGCGAGGATCAGGTCGAACTCACCGCCCGACGGCGCGCGGACGGCGGAGAGCGGGTCGAAGCGGCGGGCGGGGATGGCGTCCATGTCCGGCACGATACGCCCTGGCGCCCGCCGGCGATGGGGGCGACCCGCCGTCGGGCCTAGACTGCTGGTTATGCGGCTCATGATCGCCGGCGGCGGCGGATTCCGGGTTCCCCTGGTGTACAGGGCGCTGCGGTCGGGCGCCTTTGCGGGGCTGGCCACGGAATTGGTGCTGTACGACGTCGATCCGGCCCGGCTCAGTGCCGTCGCCGCGGTACTTTCGTCCATGCCCTCCCCGCCTTCCGCGGAAGGCGACCGGCCGCCGTTGATCCGCACCACCACGTCGCTGCCGGAGGCGCTCCGGGGCACGGACATGGTGTTCGCCGCGATCCGCCCCGGCGGCACAGCAGGACGGATCGCGGACGAACGCGTGGCCCAGGACCTGGGCCTGCTGGGGCAGGAAACCACGGGGCCCGGCGGGATCTCCTACGCCCTGCGCACCATCCCCCGGATGCTGGAACTCGCCCGGCAGATGCGGGAGCTTTGCCCGGACGCCTGGCTGATCAACTTCACCAACCCGGCCGGGATGGTCACCGAGGCCCTGCTGCCCGTCCTCGGACGGAAGGCGATCGGCATCTGTGACTCGGCGGGCGGGCTGGTGCACCGGGCCGCGCATGCCGTCGGGATTCCGCTTCAGGACGGAAGGCTCGACGGCGTGGGCTACTACGGGCTGAACCACCTGGGCTGGCTGTACCGGCTGGAGTCCGGCGGCCGGGACCTGCTTCCCGGCCTGTTGTCGGACCCGGCGGCCCTGGGCACCTTCGAGGAAGGCCGGCTGTTCCCGCAGCCGTTCCTGGCCGAGCTCGGTGCACTGCCCAACGAATACCTCTATTACTACTACCGGCGGGACAGCGCCGCGGCGGCCATGCGGGCCATGCCGCAGACCCGCGGCGAGTCCATCCACACCCAGCAGGCCGAGCTCTATCCGCGGCTTGCCGCGGCCGGGCCCCGCGCCTACCGGCTGTGGGACGCCGCCCGCCGCTCCCGCGAGGAAGGCTACCTGGCCGAGGCCCGCGCCCAGGGTGAGCAGCGCGACGAGGAGGACCTCGCCGGCGGCGGCTACGAACGCGTGGCGCTGGCGGTGATGCGCGCCGTGGCGGGCGGCACGGGTGACACCCAGCTGATCCTGAACACGCGCAACACCCTGCCCGGGGCTGAGGGGGCGCCTCCTAAGCCGGCCATTCCGGGGCTGCCGGCGGACGCCGTCGTCGAGGTCCCCTGCACAGTGACGGCCGGCGGCGCGGTGCCGTTCCCCCAGTCGGCCCCGGGCCGGGAGCAGCTCGGGCTGATGCGCCGGGTCAAGGAGGTGGAGCAGCTCACCGTCGGGGCAGCCACCCACGGGGACCGGGCCGCGGCCCTCGATGCTTTCGCCAGGCACCCGCTTGTGGACTCCCGGGAACTGGCGGGTGCGCTGCTCGAAGGCTATGAACGGGCGTTCCCCGAGCTGAAGGAACTCTGGCGCTGAATCCTGTGGCTCTATTCACACGCGCCACGCCAGCCAAGCCGCAGCTGCACGGAGGCCGCGCGTTAACGTCAGGAGTAGTGTTTTATCGGATGCATAACTGAACGCGCCCCCGCGGCGCAGGTGCTGGAAGGAGAGGCCGTGGCTTTAATCCGTAGGGTCGCCCTGCTCTCCCTCCACACCTCGCCCATGGAACAGCCGGGTTCGGGCGACGCGGGCGGGATGAACGTCTACATCCGCGAACTTGCCTCCGCCCTGGCTGAGACCGGCGTGGAAGTGGAAATCTTCACTCGGTCCACCTCCGCCAGCCAGCCCGCCGTCGAGCATCCAGACCCCGGCGTCTGTGTCCACAACGTCCTGGCCGGACCGCCGCACAAGGTTCCCAAGGAGGAACTGCCAGGCCTGCTGCACAGCATGGTGGCCGAGATCGAGCAGATCCGCCAACGCCAGCCGCATGGCAGGTACGACGTTATCCACTCGCATTACTGGGTGTCGGGCGTGGCCGGCCTGGAGCTCTCAGAGCTGTGGGGCGTGCCGCTGGTCCACACGATGCACACCATGGCCAAGGTCAAGAACCTGCTGCTCGAATCCGGGGAACAGCCGGAGCCGCGGCGGCGCGAGGTGGGCGAACACCGGATTGTCGACGGCGCCGCCCGCCTGATTGCCAACACTCCCGCCGAAGCCCAGGAACTCGTGTCGCACTACGGCGCCGACTACGACCACATCGACATCGCCCCTCCGGGGGTTGATCTGGCCACATTCACGCCTGCCTTCCGCGCCAGGTCACGTGCCGAGCGGGATGTCCCTGCGGACACCTTCCACCTGCTGTTCGCCGGACGCATCCAGCGGCTCAAAGGCCCGCAGATCCTGATCAAGGCCGCCGCGAAGCTGCGCGCACGGCGCCCCGACATCAACCTGCGGCTGACCATCCTCGGTGCGCTCAGCGGCAACAAGGACTTCAACCTCCGCCACCTGGTCTCGGACGCGGGAATGGACGACGTCGTCACGCACCTTCCCCCTGTGGGCGCGCCTGAGCTCGCGGCCTGGTTCCGGGCCGCCGACGTGGTGGTGATGCCCTCCTACAGCGAATCCTTCGGGCTGGTGGCACTCGAGGCGCAGGCGTGCGGCACGCCGGTGGTGGCCACCCGCGTGGGCGGTCTGTCCCGGGCCATCTGCCACGGCCGAACCGGACTGCTGGTGGACGGGCACCATGCCGAGGACTGGGCCGATGCCCTCGAAGCCCTGTACGACGACCCGGCAACGCGGGAAGACATGGGGCGGGCGGCCGCCATCAGGGCCCAGAACTCCGGGTGGCAGCGCACCGCCGCCATCACGCTGGAAAGCTACCACGCCGCCGTCGACAACCACCTGGTGGGCCGGCTGATCCCGGCCGCACCGGCACCCTGAGGCGGACGCCACCGCGCCCGCCCCACCCGCCCGAACAAAGGACAAAGATGTCTGAACGCATTCCGCTGACCGACCTTGAGATCGCGCGCCAGGCAACGATCAGGCCCATCGGCGAGGTGGCCGCAGCAGCCGGAATCAATGCGGACGCCCTGGAGCTGTACGGGCGGTACAAAGCCAAGATCGACCCCGCCCTGCTGGATGCCCCCGCCCCGGCAGGGAAGGTGGTGCTGGTCTCCGCCATGTCCCCCACCCCCGCCGGCGAGGGGAAGTCCACCACCACCGTGGGCCTGGCGGATTCGCTGGCCCGGGCCGGCCACAAAGTCATGATCGCCCTGCGGGAGCCCTCGCTCGGACCCATCCTGGGCATGAAAGGCGGCGCGACGGGCGGCGGGTACTCCCAGGTGCTGCCCATGGACGAGATCAACCTGCACTTCACCGGCGACTTCCATGCGGTCACCTCGGCCAACAACGCGCTCATGGCGCTCGTGGACAACCACATCTACCAGGGCAATGAGCTGAACATCGATCCCCGGCGGATGACGTTCAAGCGGGTCCTGGACATGAACGACAGGTCGCTGCGCGAGGTGGTCATCGGCCTGGGCGGGCCCACCCAGGGTGTTCCTCGGCAGGACGGGTTCGATATCACGGTGGCGTCGGAGATCATGGCGGTATTCTGCCTTGCCACGGACCTGGCCGACCTCCGCGAGCGCCTGGGCCGGATTACTTTCGGCTACACGTACGACCGTTCCCCTGTGACTGTGGCGGACCTCGGGGTCCAGGGCGCGCTCACGCTGCTCCTGAGAGACGCCATTAAGCCCAACCTGGTGCAGACCATTGCCGGCACTCCTGCCCTGGTCCACGGCGGGCCGTTCGCCAACATCGCACATGGCTGCAATTCGCTGATCGCCACACAGACAGCGCGGCGGCTGGCGGACATTGTGGTCACGGAGGCCGGCTTCGGGGCCGACCTGGGCGCGGAGAAGTACATGGACATTAAGTCCCGGGTTGGTGACGTGGCGCCGTCCGCCGTCGTGGTGGTGGCCACTGTCCGGGCATTGAAGATGCACGGCGGGGTGGCCAAGGACCGGCTGACGGAACCCAACCTCGAAGCGCTGCAGGCCGGCGTCACGAACCTCCGCCGGCATGTGCGCAACGTGGAGAAGTTCGGTGTGACCCCCGTTGTGGCCATCAACAGGTTTTCCTCTGACGCTGCTGAGGAGCTGGACTGGCTTCTGGAGTGGTGTGCCGCGGAAGGCGTGCAGGCCGCCGTGGCGGACGTCTGGGGCCGCGGTGGAGGAGGCGACGGGGGCGACGAACTCGCGGCCAAAGTGGCGGCAGTGGTCTCCGCGCCCAACAGTTTCCGGCACCTGTATCCCCTGGACCTGCCTGTGGAGGAGAAGATCCGGACCATCGTCCAGGAGATCTACGGCGCCGACGGCGTGGACTTCTCCGTCCCCGCCCTGAAGCGGCTGGCCGACATCGAGAAGAACGGCTGGACCGGGCTGCCGGTCTGCATGGCGAAGACCCAGTACTCCTTCAGCGACGACGCCTCCCGGCTGGGCGCGCCGAAGGGGTTCACCATCCACGTGCGCGACCTGATCCCGAAAACCGGTGCGGGCTTCATCGTGGCCCTGACCGGTGCGGTCATGACCATGCCGGGCCTCCCCGCGGCCCCGGCGGCGATGCGCATGGACGTCGACGGCGAAGGCAACCCGGTAGGCCTCTCCTGACCTATCAGGACCCTCTCTCACTACCTGCACGTTTTGGGGCAACCCTCTCTCACTACCCGGCCGCCGGACAACGGCCTGTGGATAACTTCTGCAGCACCAGGATGTATTAAGTCACAATGCCAACATGCAAAAGCGCGACGTCCTCCCCCTGCATTTGGCTGCGGCTCCCTTCACGTTCGACGCCGCCCGGGAGTCCGGGATCCCTGTTAGCCGCCTGCGGCGCAGGGATGTGGCCCACGTCGGCCGCGGACTTTACCGCCCATCGGACTGGAGCTTTGAGCTGGAGGCTGCAGCGCGGGCGTTATCTGCCGCATCGCCCGGCGCCTGGATCTCACACGTTACTGCTGCGAGGCTTCGCTGCCAGATACTTCCACCTTGGCTGTCGGATTCGACGGAGCTCCATCTAAGTAAGCCACGCTCCTTGCCGTCCGTGCGTCGGAAGGGTGTGTTCGGGCATACCCTCCGTGCTCGGGATGATGAGATCGAGGAGTTGGATGGAATCCGGATCAGTACGCGGTCACGGACGTGGTTGGATTTGGCGCGAACGCTGCCGCTGAGAGACCTCGTGTGTATGGGTGACCAATTAGTCCGTATCCCTCGCGTGGACTTCGAAGGGCGGACACGGCCCTACGACACCCTTGAGGGTCTGCGTTCGATGGTCGCCCGTCACCCAAACCTGCAGGGCATCGTCCGGGCCCGCGAAGCCTTGGACTTGATGCGCGTCGGCTCCGACTCCGGACCCGAATCGCTGCTCCGTCTGGCGATGCTCGATGCCAATCTTCCGGAACCAGACCTTCAGTTGCCCCTACGAGCCGGTGATCCTTTATCGCCGACCGCAGATCTGGGCTACCGCCACCGGCGGCTCGCCATCCAATACGACGGCGAACATCACCTTCTCGGCGCACAGATCCTCAGCGACAGGCGACGGGACAAGGCTTTCGAATCTTCGGGATGGACTGTTCTGGTGTTCGACAAGAGCGATCTAGCCGACGGCTTCGAGCAGGCAATCAGAGAAATCAAACGCGGACTCCGGACCGGCTGGGTTGACCATCCTCTTGCCTCCGGCTTCGCCGGCCACGAGTGAGAGAGCCTTACCCCAAAAGCCGCAGGAAGTGAGAGAGGATCTGCTCGAAAACTGCAGGAAGTGAGAGAGCGTCCGGCGGTGGCCACCGCCCCTTTGAAACAGGCGCTTAAACCCGTGACGCCCCCTCACCAAGAGTGAGAGAGCGTCACGCCAAAACCTGCAGAAAGTGAGAGAGCGTCCGGGGTGGGTTAGCGGTCCAGGTCGCCGCGGATGAAGGCCTCAACCTTTTCACGGGCGAGGTCGTCGTTGAACTGCTCCGGCGGGGACTTCATGAAGTAGCTCGAAGCCGACAGCAGCGGGCCGCCGATGCCGCGGTCCAGGCCGATCTTGGCGGCGCGGATGGCGTCGATGATCACGCCGGCGGAGTTGGGTGAGTCCCAGACTTCCAGCTTGTACTCCAGCGACACGGGGGCGTCACCGAAGTTGCGGCCTTCGAGGCGGACGAAGGCCCATTTGCGGTCATCGAGCCACTGGACGTAGTCCGACGGGCCGATGTGGACGTCCTTGGCAGCCAGTTCGGCCTCAACGTTGGACGTCACAGCCTGGGTCTTGGAGATCTTCTTGGACTCGAGGCGGTCGCGCTCCAGCATGTTCTTGAAGTCCATGTTGCCGCCGACGTTCAGCTGGTACGTGCGGTCCAGCGTGACGCCGCGGTCTTCGAAGAGCTTGGCCATGACACGGTGCGTGATGGTGGCACCGATCTGGCTCTTG
>DATCVX010000139.1:0-3439 GCA_036566705.1 Arthrobacter sp.
AACTACTACACGCCCGACACCGTCCACGAAGGACGAGTCGACCAGGCACGTCGACGCCGCCAGACAACACTCAACGCCTGCCACGCCCGACATCCTCACCGATACCGAACCAAACCCACCGCACCAGCTGCCCCGGCCCACACCGGCATCAACTCCAAAACCAACCTGCTGTCACAAACAGCTTGATATATACCGAGCTTCCGGCGACCTCGTGCGTTTCCGGCGATTCGGGGGAATCGGCGGGCATTGACCGCGTTCTGAAGTCCGAGGAGCATTGAGGTGCCGGCACTGCAGGTACCTGCCGACGGCGCCGGCCCGAAGGGTCACCCACATGCCCGGAACCAGGCGGCACCGCATCAGGAACAGGATCGCGGCGGCTGTGTCCGCAGCGCTGGTGGCCGTTGCCCTGGGCAGCTGCATTCCCGAACC
This sequence comes from Arthrobacter sp., assembly GCA_036566705.1. Classification (GTDB taxonomy): domain Bacteria; phylum Actinomycetota; class Actinomycetes; order Actinomycetales; family Micrococcaceae; genus Arthrobacter. The sequence continues at coordinate 430 of DATCVX010000139.1, forward strand.
GCTGCCACCGGATCGGCATGAAGCTATCTACTCCGCCTTGGAGGCCTTCAGCCGCTCGATGATCGAAGACGGCGCCCCGGCTGTCCTCATCGAAGTGAAAGGCGGCGGAAAAACGTGGACCCATGCCGCCGGCGTCCGGAACCTCGACACCCGTGAACCCGCCACGGTCTCCGACCCCTTCAGGGTAGGCAGCATCACCAAGTCCATGGTGGCTGTGTCCGTCATGAAGCTGGTGGAGGAAGGCAAAATCGGCCTGGAGGAACAGGCCAGCAAATACCTCCCAGAATTTGGAACCGTCCTTCATCCGCCTGGCCCGGTAACGGTGCGCCAACTCCTGATCCACGAAACCGGGCTGCCTGATTTTGGCATTCCCCTGCTGGCCTCGGGGCCGTTGCCGGAAGTTATGAACAGGCCACTCAGCCTGGAGCAGCAACTGGCGCTCGCGGCCACGGTGCCGTGGGAACGGCGGCTCGCACAGGGCTTCGAATACTCCAATTCCAATTACGCGGCGCTGGGCCTGATCGTCCAGCGGCTCCGCGGCAAGAGCATCAATGCAGTCCTGAAGGATGACATTGCTGATCCGTTGGGGCTGGCGTCAACCGGGCTCCCCCGGCCCGGCGCCGCCCCGGCCACCATGATCCACGGCTACATCACCGTGAACAGCCAGCGCCTGGACGTGACCCAGCCGGCCTGGCTGTCAGAGTTTGCGGCAGGCGGCGCAGTGTCCACGGTGTCCGGGCTGAACACGTTCTATGCCGCCCTGTTCCAGGGGAAGCTCCTGCGGGACGAAAGCCGGACCTCGATGCTGCGGCGGGACAGCGACTACTACGGCTTCGGCCTGATGAAATGGAACGACACCTGTTCCAACAGGCTGTACCACGGACATACCGGCGACATCGATGGCTACGGGTCCGTTTCCATGACCAGCGAAGACGGTTCGAGGCAGCTCACCATCGCCGTGGCCTACCCGCCGGAACCGCCCACACTGAACCTCAACCCACTGGTCCTTGACCTCGCGAATCTGGCCGAACAAACACTGAACGCGCTGTGCTGAGTTCAGCCAGGCCGGACAGCCGCCGGGGCTTGCCTGCCGGTCCAGATGGGGGAAGCATACAAACATGCTGACCATCGGAACCACCGTCATCGGAGTGGAGGACGTTGCCCGCTCCACCGCATTCTGGTGCGACGCCCTGGGCTACGTCCCGCGCGAGGAGGGCGACGACACCTGGGTGGTCCTCGTCCCGCACGGCGGCACAGGGGCCAGGCTCGCCCTGATGCTCAGCGAGACGCCCGTACAGGATCACCCCCGAATCCACCTGGACCTCTACGCCGACGACCAGAACGCCGAAGTGGCCCGTTTGCTGGATCTGGGCGCCTCGCCCGTGGACTGGGACCTCTATCCCGAAGATCCTGATTTCATCGTGCTCGCGGACCCGGACGGGAACCGGTTCTGCGTGGTGGATGTGGCCCGGTCCTGAAGCAGGCCGGGGGTCGCGCCGGCGGGTAAACCCACGGGTTAAGCCGCGGTGGAGGACGCCCCAAGCAGTCTTCCGATGGCGCTTGACTGGAGATTGTCCAGGAGGTCACGGGGACCCGAGTAGACCTCGGCGGCGCCGGCGTCCCTGAGTTCAGCAGCAGTTGTCCCGCCGCAGGTGAGTCCTATGGCGGGCATTCCGAGAGCGGCCGCGGCCTGCATGTCCCAGACCGCATCGCCGACGTACACGGCATCGGCAGACTGGACGCCAACAGCCTCCAGAGCGGCCACCAGGATGTCCGGGGCCGGCTTGCTGGCCTTCGCGTCGTTGGCACTGGTCGCCGCATGGATGTGGGCGTCAGAGCCGAGGGCCCGCCGTGTTGCCACCAGGTCCTGCGTCCGGGCGGACGATGCCAGCGCCACGGCCAGTCCTCCGAAATGGCATTGCGCCAGGAGGTCCCTCGCACCGTCAAAGGGGCGAAGGACGGCCCAGTTGGACGCAAAGAGTGCGGCGTGACTGGCCATGATGTCGGCGTCGGCGTTTTTGTCCCTGCCCTGCGGAAGGAGGCTGTCCACCAGCCGGTCGCCGCCCATGCCGACGCAGTGGTGGATGGAGGCCATCGGCACGTCGTGGCCCTGCTGCCGGAATGCCTGCCACCAGGCCAGCGTATGGATGTAGGAGGAATCCACCAGGGTCCCGTCCACGTCAAACAGGACGCCCCGGCGCCGTCCCGCCACTGCCGCCGGGCCAAGGTGCTGGGGGTCCATCAGCCGGCTGCGGCCCGGGTGGTCCCCGAAACCCTCTTGACGCGCGGCGCCGCCTCCTCCTTTGCTGAAACCACCGGCCGGATACGCTCACGGATGACCGTCCCGGCGCCGTCGCGGCTGCGGTCCCGGATCAGCCCCGTCCCGGCAATTTCGCGTGCCATGGCCACGCCGGCCACCGCGGCGCGCTTGGTGGGAAATGTCACCGAAATCGCCATCAGGTCCCCGGCCCCGTCCATCATCCTGACCCTGTAGCCACCGTCAGCTGCATCCACCAGTTCAAAATAACCGGCCATTCAAACCACTCCTCCGTCAGTCACTGCGCTGTGCTGGGAGCACGCCGTGAGGTGTTAGTAAGTATACTTACTGATTCCGTCGGGGAAAAGTGCTGCAATCCCCCAATTGCAAGCAGTCACGCCACACTCTCCGTCTCGGGCGGAATGGGCGCATCACTCCGGCGAACCGTATCCTGATGCAGCTCCAGTGCGCTAGTCACAAGCCCGAAGTGGCTGAATGCCTGGGGTGTATTGCCCAACTGGCGCCCCGCCCTGACGGCCCACTCCTCACTCAGCAGGCCCACGTCGTTCCGCAACTCCAGGAGCCGTTCGAACAGCCCGGTGGCTTCCCGACGGCGGCCCGCACCCAGGAGCGCCTCCACCATCCAGAACGAACACGCCAGGAACACCCCCTCATCCCCGGGAAGTCCGTCGTCGCTCTCGGCCGGGCGGTAGCGGAGCACAAAGCCGTCTTCCGTCAGCTCATTCAGGATCG
>DATCVX010000140.1:0-6246 GCA_036566705.1 Arthrobacter sp.
TGGGCATAGGGCGAGCCGTACTGTTCGCCGGGCTGGCCGCCGGCGCTGTGCTGGCTCTGGCCAAACTCCGGCTGGCCGTAGGTCCCCTGCCCCGGGTGCGGCTGGTCCTGCCCCGGCGGGTTCTGGCCGTACTGTCCGGCACCGTACTGGGTCTGCCCGAACGGGGCCTGGCCGTACTGGGTCTGCCCAAACTGGTTCTGGCCGTAGAGCGGCGGTGCGGGGATGTCGGTGCCCTGCGGCGGCACAAACTGCGGCGGCTCGTAGCCGGCCGGCGAATCGCCCGAAGCGTGGGTGCCGGACCCCTGTGAATCCGGGCGCGGCGTTGGCTGGTCACTCATGATTTCCCCCTCAAAAGTCTGTGTTCCCAGCCTACCGCCAGCACTGTTGACGAACCACCGGCTCACGGGCCCCAGTAAGGCAGGATGTAGACGGCAAAGATGACAAAGGCGCCCAGGAGGACGAGCCTGGCCATGCTGCCGGCTGCGTGGTCGTGGGCCCTGGACTTCCGGCCACCCGTTCCCGCCAGCGTTCCGCGGCCGGCCTGGCCCGGGACCGCATGCCGTCGGGCCGCGGACTTGGCGACCTGCGGACGGCCCGCCGGTCCCTTGGCTGCCTGTCCCCTGCCAGCTTGTGGACTTCCAGCTTGCGGACTTCCCGCTGCTGGCAGGGCTGACGACGCCGTCCCAGCCTGGGCTTCGGCCGCCGCGCGCATTCCCAAAAGCGCACTGTCTTCCTGTTCCTGCGTCAGCATCTGGCCCAGGTGGGCATACAGGCCAACAACCGTTTGCTGGTCCAGCACGGCCGGGAGCGCCGTCACCGCAGCAACAACGCGGTCCACGCCGGCCACTGCAACGTCCGAGCTGGTGATGCCGAAGAGGTCGGGCTGGGCGGCCATGCAGATCAGCGGGCGGACCAGCCTCCGGTGCGGCGGCGACAGCACGGAGGCCACGGCGGCGCACTGGGCAAGCGCGCCTTCCACAGATTGCGTCCGCGAATACCGTCCCTGCCACAGGACGCCCGAGGAAACGCGGACCTCACCGGTCCAGTTCTTAGCGTCCACCACCACAATGCCGCCCGGCCCCACGAGCACGTGGTCCAGAATGGCCTTGGGGCGTCCGGGCCAGTGCACGTCGTGGAGCACGTACCAGCCGTGCGGGATGAGCTGGCTCAGCCGGTCGGCTACGACCCGTTCGCCCACCGCGCCCGTGTCCCATGGTTTAGTGGCCCGTTCGGCCAGGTCGAGCTGGCGCTTGAGGCGTGCCACCCGTTCGGCGGCCAGCCTGGACTGCTCGGCTGCGCTGTCGCCTGCCGCCATGACCGGTCCCCCACTCTTCCGCAGTCCGACGCCGGCGGTGAGTCCCGCCGTCGTCCTTACGAGGTTTTTTGAAAGTAACAGCGCCGCGGGTGCCCGGTAAATAAGTACTTTCGGGCCTGTGTACTCAGGCTGACTACTTGCTTCCGGCCGGCTGCCGGGGACTTTCCGCGTCATAGGGGCCGCATTTTGGGCAGTGCGTTTTGACTCCAGCCCACGTCTGGCATGCTGGTGCCATGGCTAGCCGCGCGGGCACAGTTGCCCAACCCCAGGACCTTGTTGACATCACTGCGCTCCTTGACGCGTATTACGACATCACCCCGGATCTCAGTGATCCCGGCCAGCGCGTCGCGTTTGGCACCTCCGGGCACCGCGGATCCAGCCTTAAGGCGTCGTTCAACGAGAAGCACATTGTTGCCATTACGCAGGCGATTGTGGAGTACCGGGCGGGTCAGGGCATCACCGGTCCCCTGTTCCTGGCCAAGGACACCCACGCATTGAGCGAGCCGGCGCAGAACTCGGCCCTTGAGGTGCTGGCCGCCAACGGAGTTCACGTCCTGATCGACGCCCGCCACGGCTACACGCCCACCCCGGCCCTGAGCCACGCCATCCTGACGTACAACAAGGCCCGCCTGCCCGGCGCGCCCGAAGCGGACGGCATCGTCGTTACACCCAGCCACAACCCGCCAGCCGACGGCGGCTTCAAATACAATCCTCCACACGGCGGACCCGCTGACTCCGACGCCACCGGCTGGATCGCCAACCGCGCCAACGAACTCCTCGAAAACGGCCTCCGCGGCGTTAAGCGCATCCCCCTCGCGGACGCCCTCGCCGCCGACAGCACCGGTAAGTTCGATTTCCTCAGCAGCTACGTTGACGACCTCCCCTCGGTGCTGAACCTGGATGCCATCCGCGACGCCGGCGTCCGCATCGGCGCGGACCCCATGGGCGGCGCCGCAGTGGATTACTGGGGCGAGATCGGCGAGCGCCACCATCTGAACCTCACCGTGGTGAACCCCACCGTGGATCCGCAGTGGGCTTTCATGACCCTGGACTGGGACGAAAAGATCAGGATGGACTGCTCGTCACCGTCCGCGATGGCCTCGCTCATCCAGCGGATGTCCGACGGCGGCAGTTCCTTCGATATTGCCACCGGCAACGACGCCGACGCCGACAGGCACGGCATCGTGACCCCCGACGGCGGCCTGATGAACCCGAACCACTACCTCGCCGTCGCGATCGACTACCTCTACCGCAACCGCAGCGGCTGGAACCCGAACTCGGTGGTGGGCAAGACGCTGGTTTCCTCCTCCATCATCGACCGCGTGGCGGAAAGCCTGGGCCGCAAGCTGGTGGAGGTCCCGGTGGGCTTCAAGTGGTTTGTGCCCGGGCTGCTGTCCGGCGAAGGCGCGTTCGGCGGCGAGGAATCGGCCGGCGCCTCCTTCAACAAAAAGGACGGCAGCGTCTGGACCACCGACAAGGACGGCATCCTGCTGGCCCTGCTCGCCTCGGAGATCACGGCTGTCACGGGCAAGTCCCCGTCGCAGCTGTACAAGGGGCTGACGGACAAGTTCGGCGCCCCGGTCTACGCGCGCATCGATGCCGCGGCCACACGGGAGCAGAAGGCCGCACTCGGCAAGCTGTCGCCGTCGGACGTTACGGCAACCGAGCTGGCAGGCGAGGCGATCATCGCCAAGCTGACCGAGGCCCCCGGAAACGGTGCGCCCATCGGCGGGCTGAAGGTTGTCACCGAGAACGCGTGGTTCGCCGCCCGCCCGTCCGGCACCGAGGACGTCTACAAGATCTACGCCGAGTCCTTCAAGGGCGAGGAGCACCTCAAGCAGGTCCAGGCCGAGGCCAAGGCCCTGGTGGACGGCGTCATCGCCTAGGAACCTGCTGAGGAGGGCTGCCTGCGCCACCTGGCAGCAGGCAGCCGGAGCCGGCCCTAGACCGCCACCACCCAAATGGCATCGGACGCTGACGCGCCCAGGTCGATGTCCCGCTCGGGTTCGTGCACCCGGACGGTGGTTACGTCCGCATAGGGGCGGTGCTCCGTGACGGTCAGCCGGGTGTCCGGCGCGAGGCCCAGCTCTGTGAAGTAACGCAGCATCTGCGGGTCCGCATCCGAGATACGCGTGATGGCCACCGTGTTGCCCGCGGCGGCGGCGGAAAGCTGGGTCCCCTTCGGCATGCTGGGCCGGCCGTCGGCACCGGGAATGGGATCTCCGTGCGGATCCCGGGTGGGATGGCCGAGCTTCCGGTCCATCCGGTCGATCAGTGTGTCTGAGACGGCATGCTCCAGGACCTCAGCCTCATCGTGTACTTCGTCCCAGCTGTAGCCCAGCACGTCCACCAGGAAAGTCTCCAGGAGGCGGTGCCGGCGGACCATCGCGACAGCGTGTGCGCGCCCGGCGCCCGTCAGCTCGATGCTGCCGTAGGGCGCATGGGTGACCAGCCCCTGGCCTGCCAGTTTCTTAATCCCGTCGGAGACGGTGGAGGGCCGCACACCGAGCCGTTCTGCCATCACGCTGACTGTGATGGGAGCCGGCGACCACTCCGTGGCTGACCAGATCAGCTTCAAATAATCCTGTGCGGCGGGGGACAAATCAGAGACCGGCATGACGTCCATAGTATCAAGCCCGCCTCAAATGTTAGGCTTAACGAACAAATTTGTTTTTCCAATGAAGTGAACGGAATCGGCATGCCGAAAAAATTGCTGGAGCAGCTCCCCAGCAGGCGGTCCATGCTTTCCGGCGCGGCCGCGCTGGCGGCCGTCCCTGCCTTTTCGACGTTCCAGACGCACGCATCCAGCGGCCATGACCAGCATGGCGACGGCGGTTCCGGCAGCAGCGCTTCCGGAACTGCCGGTTCTGGAAACACGGGTTCTGGAAACACCGGCGCGGCCACCTCCGCGGACGCCACAAACCACGCCGGACATGCCGGCTTCGCGGGCGGCTCGGTCCTTCCGGGGCGGGCCGGCATTGACCCCACTGCCATCCTGAGGGACTTCGACCGCGGGAAAACCACTCTTCTGCCGGACGGCAGGACCTTGCGGGTGTGGGACATCGTTGCCGTGGACAAGGACTTCGAGATCGCGCCCGGCATCACGTTCCCCGGCTGGACCTACAACGGCCGGATCCCGGGCCCTACACTCTGGGCCCGCGAAGGCGATGCGCTGCGGATCAACTTCACCAACGCCGGCGCCCATCCGCACACCATGCACTTCCACGGCATCCACAAGGCGGAGATGGACGGGACACCGGGCATCGGAGCGGGCTCGATCGCGCCGGGGCAGAGCTTCACCTACGAATTCGACGCCACACCGTTCGGCACCCACCTGTACCACTGCCACCAGTCACCTCTTGCACCGCACATCGCCAAGGGGCTCTACGGCGGCTTCATCATCGAGCCCCGCGAGGGCCGCCCGCCGGCCGACGACGAAATGGTCATGGTCATGAACGGCTACAACACCGACGGCGGGGACGACAACGAGTTCTATTCCGTCAACGGCCTGCCGTTCCACTTCATGGACTTTCCGGTCCAGGTCAAACAGCACGCGCTGGTCCGCATCCACCTCATCAACGTGCTGGAATACGACCCCATCAATTCCTTCCACGTGCACGGCAACTTCTTCCACTACTACCCCACCGGCACCATGCTGACGCCCAGCGAATACACGGACACCATCTCCCAGGTGCAGGGCCAGCGCGGCATCGTGGAACTGCGCTTTCCCTACCCCGGCAAGTACATGTTCCATGCCCACAAGACTGAGTTCGCGGAACTGGGCTGGATGGGCTTCTTCGAAGTAGGCGCAGCATGAGCCTGGACGAAAAGACGGCGGCCGGGCAGGCAGCGGCGCCCCACCGCAGGCCGCCGGTGCCGCCCTGGCTGCTCGGCATAGCGCCCCTGGTCCTGATCGCGATCGTGCTGGGCCTCTTCACCCTGCTCAACGCGCCCGGCCTCAACAAACTTTCCGAGGGCATCCCGCCCAAGGAGGAGGTCGCCGTCGAAGATATCCGCCTCATGCCCGGGCAGATCGCCATCACGGTCCGCAACGAGGGACCGGACCCTGTGTCCATCGCCCAGGTCAACGTCTCGGACTACTACGCCCTGTTCACCCAGACCCGGGAGACCATGGCCCCGCTGGAGTCCACCACGCTCACCATCAGCTACCACTGGGTGGACGGCGATCCCTACGACGTGGCCCTCGTGACGTCGAACGGCGGCAAGATCCCGGCGACAATTGAAGCGGCCGCACTCAGCCCGGAACGCGGCGGTTCATTCTTTGCCCTCATGACGCTGCTCGGCGTGTATGTCGGCGTCATTCCGGTGGCCCTGGGGATGCTGTGGATGCCGTTCGTTCGGCGTGCGCCCGCGTCCTGGGTCCGTCTCCTGCTCGGCGTCACGGTGGGCCTGCTCGCCTTCCTGGCCATCGACGCCACCCTCGAAGCCGTGGAACTCGTGGCGGACAACGGCGCGTTCGGCGGTCCGATGGTGGTGTTCCTTGGCGCCGCGGTGGCGTACCTGCTTTTGGAGGGAACGGACGCCTGGATGCGGCGGCGCCGTGACCCGGCCGCGGAGGGCAGGTCCGCACCCCTTCCGCCGCACCGCCTCGCCCTGCTGATCGCCATCGGCATCGGCCTGCACAACCTCGGCGAAGGACTCGCGATCGGATCCGCCTACGCTGTCGGTTCGCTCGCCCTGGGCGCCTCGCTGATCATCGGCTTCGCCATCCACAACACCACCGAAGGCCTCGCCATCGTCACGCCGCTGGCGAAGCAGCCGCCTGGCCTGCCCCGGCTCGCAGCCCTGGGACTCGTCGCCGGCGCGCCGGCCATCGCCGGGGCGCTCATCGGAGCAACCGTCTACCAGCCGGCACTTGCAGCATTCCTGCTCGGCGTCACGGTGGGCCTGCTCGCCTTCCTGGCCATCGA